>CAZCGV010000008.1:17060-20450 GCA_964498515.1 uncultured Methanosarcinales archaeon | reverse complement strand
CCGCTCTTAGTTTTCCCTGGAACAGCAGAAGTCATTGTCTTCAAAGGAACAATACTTTTACCTTTAAGCATAGCGACATTACCTTCACGTTTATCCATAACAACAAGACCAAATAAAATCTTGTCTTCAATCATATCTCTTAAAGGTTCTAAAACAAATTCTTTATCACAACGATATAAATTTTGATTTAAAGGAATAGGAGGTTCAAAACTCCAAACTCGGTAATCTTGTTGCCCATCTCTTTCAGCAGCATTACCTGAAAAAACCATCAAACCATTTGCAGGATTTTTTTTAAATCCCCTCAAAAATTGAACCATTTTCTCAAGCGAAGCAAGAACATTATCTCTTGTACTTTTACTTTTAATATTTGTTGCAGTACCCTGTTCTTGTTGCAACTGAGAAATTTTAGCAGTAATTTCATAACCTGCCGGAATAAAAACCGTAATTAATTCAGTATGATGACCTCTAATAGATTCAAGCTCTTTCAACATATGTTTAATGTGATACTTATCCTTTGCACTAAGTTTTTTAAAAGGTTCCTTTTCAGCCATATTTAACAGCAATCCCTCCCCATTTATAAATAATTCAGTTGTATTTATAAATAAAGAACTTCTCAAAATATAATGGTTGCAGATTTTCAAACAATTTTAAACAAATTATTAAACTCAAATGAATTTAAAGAATTTAATAAAAAAAATAATTCTTATTACTTAGCACATGGATTCGTACAATTAAATAAAGATCTAACAGAAAAATCATCTTGGCAAATAGGATTCTATTCCAAAGAAAAAGATAATTTAGCAGTATTCGAAACAAAACCGATGAAATTAATAGATTTCGAAGAAGCATTCAAAAAAGAAGGACACATAGACAAACTAAATTTAACCCCTGATTTTAAAACAACAAAACAAATATTAACTCTCCTAAAAGAACACATAACTAAAAAATATTCTTCACAAAGTCCAAACTCATATCTAATGATTGTGCAAGTAATTGATGGAAAAGAAGTATATAACGTAACAACAATAACAGAAGCATTCTCCATGATAAACACAAGATTTGATGCCAAAACAGGAGAAATAATTCTGGATGAAATACGTTCAATTTTGGATTTAAGAAACGGAAACTAATTTAACGTATCTAAATCAATAACCAATCCAAAAGGACCAGGATTAATCAACAAAGTCTTACCAATAACATCTTGATTACCTTCACATTCATGTATGTGTCCCGCAAGAACTAACAAAGGCTGTTTTTTCTCAATAAATTTTCTCGTAGATTTATTCCCCGAATGCTGACCTTCAACAGGCACATCCAACAAAGTTCCATAAGGAGGACCATGCAATAAAAGAACACATTTATCCGAAATACTTTCCTTATTTATCCACCTAGTAAAACCTTCATCAGAAGAACTAAATCCATCTCCACCATAACAAATAAATTCATATCCTTTTTTCTTAAAAATACTTTTGTGACCATATGTAACATTTTTTAATTCAGAACAAAAAAAATCCATATGTTCAAAACACTCATGATTTCCATGTAAAATTAAAACAGGAACAGGAAAATCATCCAAAACCTGAAGTAAAAATTCAAGATCATGTTCAAAATAAGTTAAATCACCTAAACAAACAGCCAAGTCAACTCCAGAACATCTACTCCGAACCTCTTCAAGAGCAAAAAAATCCCCATGAACATCTCCAAAAGCTAAAATTTTCATCCTAACACCTAATAAGTCAAACGATTCAAATCTCTTAAGTATTCTAAAAGATTAAGTATTATTTGTCTTTTATCTCGTCCATTGTCCTTGAAATTTTTTTCAAATTCATTTCGACATTCTTTTATTTTTTGCGAAATTTTATCTGCACTTTGGACATCATTTTTATAAAAACATTTCATTATTTCTTCATATATTGTTCTTAGTTTTTCAATATATTCAACAACATCCTTACAGTTGCCATGCTTAAGAAGAATATTTTCAGAAACATATTTTATTTGATTTGAAATCTTTTCAAGATTTTTTATAGATTCCCAGTTTTTCAAATTATCTAATGGATTCTCTGATTCCTTAGTTGCTGGATTTTTCAAACGCTCAAATATAACTCTATAAAGCATACGTTTAATCTTATCAATATTTTCCTCTCTTTGCAAAATCGTAACAACTAATTCATTCATATCCTTACCTTCAGATTCAAAACATTCTTTCAAATCCAACAACATAGAACGAATAGTATTATCAATTCTACGAATAAATGAGCGAACATCAACTTCTGCACTATCAATATAAGTCTTAGCAATAATTTTAGAACCAGTGTGTTCAACAATTTCCAACGCAACATATTTTTTCAACAATTGAATTATTTTATTAGAATGTTTTTTTAATTCCACACCTGAAAAAACAATCATCGTTGCACCATGAACATACGCGCCAAATAAATTCCTCTCAATAGTTGTTTCATTTATACCCTTATCAATATTAATGACTACTTCCATTTTTTCAGATTTAGGTTGACTAATTCCAGAATTCAAAATAAGTTTATTACCTTCTGTTTCCAAATATATAGGATCTCCTTTAGATAAACCATTCAAATCTAACCATTTCTTAGGTAAAGATATAACATGGGAATTACCACCAAAAAGTATAAGTTTTCTTACATCCATACCTTTTAAAGAATACTATATACTTTATATATTTTATGGTAGTAAGACATATATATGTCGTTCCCGTAACATTACTGGGGTGGTAAGTATGTTTGCAGACGAACTATTATTTAATGAAGAGCGTATAGGAGAAATAAAAAAATACAAACGCGAAATTGAAGACCAATTAGATGATGATGAGTTAAGTTTCGAAGAAGCATCATTCTTAATGGGCTACAACGACTTTTCTTAAATTAAAAAGGATTTCATTTAGATAGAAATCCTTCTTTTTGTAATTCTTCCGCTACAAATATAATCTTTTGTTCAGTAGGAGAAAATCTCTTCTCAACATCCTCCACAAAATTCTTCACATCACATACATTTTCAAAAATTCCGTCCACAGAATAATCATAATCATTACTCAAAAGATAAACCGAATTAATCTGAGGATGATTTGAGAAAAACGATCTCGCCACATCCTTGTGTATCATAGAGAACTTAAAAAACATCTGTGCCCTTGCATTATAACCTAACTTTGAAAAATTTAAAAGACTAGCATGCCGTATAATCATGTTTTTCTCATAATTTCTTAACCTATCGAACAATGTTGAAACAGGAATCTTTGTCTTTCTACTCAATTGAGTTAATGTTTGCCTAGCATCATTTCTCAAATACTTTAAAATTTCCAAATCCTTTTGTGTCAATCTCACATCCATAATTTCACTCCAGGTAACTTGTACCTATACGGAA
>CAZCGV010000008.1:2511-16960 GCA_964498515.1 uncultured Methanosarcinales archaeon | reverse complement strand
TTCGAACCCGAATCACAGGCTGTCTTTGTGAAATAGTTGCAATTAAGCCCTATATTCACGTGGAAGGCCCGTATCCTAGCCGTTAGACTACCGATGCGTATTTATGAGAACATTGGTTTGTTTTATAAATATTACTACTAAAATAAAGAGGAAATTTAATAAATAAAAGGAATCTGTTAACCCACATGAGTAAAAACGAATACATATTTGTCGTAGTGGCACACTCAGATGATCAAATATTTGGACCCGGAGGAACAATCATAAAATATGCTTCTGAAGGTAAAAAAATAAAAACCATAATTTTTTCTTATGGGGTTTTAGCCAATCCACATTATAAAAAAGATATAATACGAAAAATGAGGTATGATGAATCAATGGAAGCAGACAACTTTATAGGTGGGGATGGAACTACTTTCTTTGATATGAATGAAGGAAAATTTGAAAAAGAATTTTACAAAAAAAAATATGATCAAGAATTAAAAAAATTAATCTTAAAATACAAACCACAAAAAATATTCACACACGCAACAGACGACAATCTTCCAGATCACAAAATAACAAGCAAATTAGTTCTAAAAACATACGATAAATTAACCAAAGAACAAAAATTCAAATCAAACATATACACATTTGGTGTTTGGAGATTCTTTAAACTAAAACAAAGAAACAGCCCAAGATTAGTAGTTGACATATCTGAAACATTCGATAAAAAAATTGAAGCTTTAAAAATATTCAAAAGTCAATTAAATTCAATGATTTCATTAAAATGGAGCGTATACATAAAAGCATTTTCAGCAGGATTTAAACACAATATGAGTTTAGCGGAGGAATTTTATAAATTAAGATGACATCCGAAAATTTACCAAATCTTTTAATTGCGACAGACAACTTTCTTCCACGAAGAGATGGCATAACTAGATTTCTATCCACAGTTCTCCCTCATCTGAGCAAACACTTCAAAATAACAATAATTTGTCCAGATTACGGTACGGAAAGCACAATTATGGAAAATATTTCCTTTGTAAAAATACCTATGAGAAAAAATCTAATTGGAGATTTCAAACCATCTACATTTCAATGGAGAAAAATAAAAAAAACAATACCCAAAGCAGACATAATATTCACACAAACCATAGGTCCAATAGGAGCAATAGCCCTATATTTAGGTTACAAGAAAAACAAAAAAGTAATTGCATTCACACATTCAATAGAATGGCAATTAGTTTCACAATCAATACAAAGTTTCATAATTAAAAAATTACTATTCCCCATAACTAAGTGGGTCACAAAATTCTTATACAATAGATGTTCCTATTTAATAGTTCCTTCAGAAAGAATAGCGGATTTTCTTTCATGGGAAAATATAAGCACAGGCAAAAAAGTAATCCATCTAGGTGTAGATACAAAAAAATTCATACCCTATTACGAAAATGAAAAAAGAAATTTAATTCGTGAAACATATGGAATTTTAGAAGACGAAATAGTAATAGGATATCATGGAAGAATTTCTCATGAAAAAGATTTAAAAACATTGGTTCGAGCATACATAATTTTAAGAAAAAAAATTCCTAACGCAAAATTATTAATCGTAGGAAGTGGAATACAAAGCATAGTTGAATCACTTATGAAACAAACAGGAGTAATTTATGTTCCAGAAGTAAGCAATGTTGAAAACTTCGTTTCTGCAATGGACATATATTGTTTACCTTCATTAACCGAAACAACATCACTATCAACATTAGAAGCCATGAGCTGTTCATTACCCATAGTTTCAACAGGAGTTGGATTCATCAAAGACTACATTTCAAACGGAAAAAATGGTTATTTGTTTACAAAAAAAGATTCATTTAATTTAGCAAAAAAGTTAGAAAAATTATGTAAAAATAAAGATTTAAGAATTCAGTTCGGAAAAATTTCAAGGCAAATCGCCGAAAAACAATTCCACTGGGAAGCTACAGAAAAGAAATTAACCGAATTCCTATTATCTCAAGTGCCAAAATGAAAAGAAAACTAATAAAATTAGCGGAAAAAACATTGGTGACTTCACTTCCAACAGAATGGATAGAATTAAATTCATTAGAAAAAGGAGATGAAATAGAACTAACCTATCTTGATGATAAAATTTTACTCGCCCCTTTAAAATCAAAACAACTATTAAAAACAACAAACTTAGACATAAAAGATTTGTCTGAACGAGTTTTAAGATGGACCATATCTGCATTACACAAACAAGGCTTCGACGAAATAAGTATATTTAATTATACCGAAGAACAAGTAAAAATAATTGAAGATTTAATAACAAACCTATTTATTGGATTCATAATAAAAGAAAAAACAAAGTTAAAAGTAATTATTGGTCAAATAGCAATAACGGATGCAAGTGAATTTGAAGCAACCCTAAGAAGAGCATTTAGACAAATAGTAAATATGATGAATGAATTACAAACATCATTAAAAAACAAAGATGCATCCTCATTATCAAAACAATTAGATTTAGAACATGAAAATAACAAACTAACAAATTTCTGTGAACGATTATTAAATAGAACATTAAAAGAAAAAGAAAAAGGACATTTTTGGTATGTTATAACTTGGAACCTGGAAAAAATAGCAGACATATTCAAATACATCGCACAAGAATGCCCAATTGCACCTAAACTAAACCCAGAACAATTAAAAATAATTTCAGACATAAACCAATATGTTGAAAATTATTATGCCTTCTTTTATAATTTTTCATTTAACAAATTAATCGAACTAGATGAACAAAAAAAGAAACTATTCCTGAACCTAAGACAAGAAATGATTTCAGATAACAAAGACACAATCATATTAATGCAACATTTAAGCACTTTATTAAGAGCCATATCTGATTTATCCTCATCTACGATTGCATTAAGGGCGAGAACAGATAGTTTACAGAAGCAGTAATTTTTTAAACCCATAAAACTCCCATAAAACAATGGAGTTTAATCAAGACGGTTCTTTAAAAACAACTAAAATTTCAATACCGAACCACATATCTGTATTAAATTTAATAGATGAATTAGATTTTGGAGTTGGAAAAAAACTACTCATAGAAATATTAAAAGGAGAACTAAACACCAAAATAAAAAAACACGGTTTTCAACAAAAAATTTATCACGGTTGTTTTGCAAGATTTGAATCAGATCAAATAAGCTTATTTTTAGACCACCTTTCTTTTTGTGATTTAATAACAACAAAAAAAGAAAAAGGAGTATATCAAATAATACAATTAACTCCTAAAGGAAAAACTGAAATTCAAACAAGAGAATTAGAATATAATATAGAAAATCTCGACAATGATAAAAACAAAAAATTATTTCCAGAAACAAAAATAACTGAACAAGATAAAAAATTATTCAAAGAATTTGATTTTTTCCTAAAAAAATTCACAGAACAACAAAAAAAAGCAATAATAAGTACATCTCCAAAACAACTTTGCATTGCAGGGGCAGGTTCAGGTAAAACAAGCGTATTAACACATAAAATTGCATTCTTAGTAAAATTTTTAGGAGTAAAACCTGAAGAAATACTCGCAATAACATTTACAAGAAAAGCAAGACAAGAAATGATACATCGTTTATCGAATTCAATACCTCATCAAGTAAGGGTAGAAACCTTTAATTCATTTGCAGAAAAAGAAATAAGTTATCATTCATTAATACTTTACGGCAAAGAAAAACAAATGGTTTCTCAAAAAGAATTCCTGAAAATTGTTACAAGTTCTTTAACTGAATTAGGATATACTTTTGACCGATTTATAGAGCATTATTTTACAACAAGAGAAAAAAACGGAAAAGATCAAAGACAATTATTCTTTTCATTCCTGTACGACTTTAACGCCATACTAGATTCATACATAAGAGAAGGAAAGGATAAAGAAAAATTTTCCAAACACACAGACATAAGCAATCTTTCAGATAGAGTAACTGCAAAATCAATAGTCAATTTACTTCAATTAGTAACACAAAAACTCGAACAAAAAGCCTTAAGAACATACTCCGACCAATTACTAGACATAATAAGATTATATAAAGAACATCCACATCTAAGAAAAAAATATTCATGGATATTGGTTGATGAATACCAAGACGTCAACTCAGAACAAATAGAATTAATAAATCTACTTTCACCAAAAAACACATTCGTAGTTGGAGATCCAAGACAAAGCATATTTGCATGGAGAGGAGCAGAGCCAGATAAAATATATGAATATGTGGATCAAAACACAGAAGTAATACAATTAACAACAAATTTTCGTTCAACAAAAAATATAGTTTCATTCTCAAATAACTTATTAGGTGGTATGGGATTCGAAGAATGTTCATCATATACAGAAGAAGAAGGAGCGGTAGTAATAACAAAATACGGTTCAGAAGATTCAGAAGCTCAAGCAATAATAAATGAAATTTTAGCCTTTGAAATACCAAGAAAAGAAATATATATTCTCTCAAGAACAAATAAAGGATTAGATAAAATCGCAAATCTGTGCGATAAAAATAATATACAATACATATTACGTACAGATGAGAAAAAACAACTAAATGTAGATCCTTCCGAACAACAAATAACTCTTTCAACCGTACACGCAATAAAAGGATTAGAAGCAAAAGTTGTTTACGTTATAGGGGCAAATTATCAAAACTATCCATGTAAAGCAAAAGACCATCGATTCGTAGAATTATTTTCATCAACAAAAGAATACGACCAAATCGCCGAAGAAAAAAGATTGCTCTACGTTGCATGCACCAGAGCGAAAAACCTTTTACGAATAACACACACATCTTCATTAACGCCATTCATTTCAAAAACAAATCTTTGTTGTAAAAAAGAAGAATGTTTAAGCATGGACATAGCCAACACAACAAAACAAGAAAAAGCCCTAAAAAAGTGGAGATATCTCGAAGCAAAAGACAGAGGAATTGAACCCTACAGTATATTAACAAATAAAATGTTAGATGAATTATTAGATTCACAACCTCAAACAATAGAAGAATTAAAACAAATTCGCGGATTTACAGAAACCCGTATAAAAGAATTTGGTTATGATGTGATTTCAATAATAAAACGAAACTTCTAAATATAAGTAAGATATAAACTTAGAAGGTGACTCTTATGTGTATGAAAAAACTAAACCAATTATTTAATAAAAAAATAAAAAAAGTAGATTTATGGACTTTCGTCGTAATTAAACTATGTTTGATTATATTTGGTATTGTCTTAGGATCATTCATGCCTGATTTCGTTCAAAAATATCTTTGGTATTGGATAGGTTCATTTGTGATATTATATGTTTGGTTACTTTACAAACTTTTTAAAAATTAATTTTTTTTAATTTTTTCCAAGAAGTACTTCAAACAAAGTAATTCCGAAAAAATCATCGTTGTTTGTGCGATATTTTAGATCTAAGAAATTCTAAACTAAAATTAGGGGTACTTATTTAAATAGCATTTCAGTTAATTTTATAAAATCTGGACCTACCAATAAATCATGGAATTAACAATCTTCTCTGATTTGCATGGATATTTAAATAATTTACAAAATTTACAGAATCATAAAAATTTATTTTTTCTTGGAGACATATATACAAATAAAGAATTTGTTGAATTAATTGGAAAAGATTTTTTAAATTATTATCTAAACAAAATTAATTCTGAACAACTATTTTCAAAATTCGAGATTGTAAAAGAAAATCTTTCTTTAATTAAAATAAATAATGAAACTCCTTCATTTTTCAAAGAAAATAACATTTACATATTGCCTGGCAACCATGAAACCATAGATGAATATAATGATTTAAAAAAACTTCCAAATCTACACGATTTACACCTTCAAAAAAAAGTTATTGACGATATTGAATTTATTGGGCACGGGGGTATGATTTCACCAGATAAACGAATGAATCTAGAAAATTGTTTCATTTATTCTGATGAACAAGTTGCTAAAAATTTAATTGATTTAAACCCTTCAAAAAATTGCATTATTTTAATGCATGAATTACCTATTGGTGATTATTGTATTAAAACGAGAGAAATTATTGAAAAAATAAAACCTTTGTTAGTGATTGGAGGACACAATCATCAAATATCTAAACAAAAATTCGTTATAAATGGTGTGCCCTATTTGGCCTCAGGTATGAAAGGAGACTTTATTAAATTAAAGATATAACGAGGATTTCTTTTCGAAAAGTTATTGTAAGTTCCTAGAGTTAGATTATTTCAATCTATCTAAAAAATAATTCAAGCAGTCGAGTTCATCAAAATGTGCTTTCTTCCTAATTTCCTTACCAAACTCCAAATAAAAACCACTATCCCTGCGAACAACCATGCCACAAACAGGACAAACCGAAGTTTCCTTACCCTTCTCACTAGACAACTTTTTATCAACAATCTTATTGATGTTGCCACTGTCCAAATCCTTCTTAATAAGCTTAACCTCTTCTAAACTCAATTCCGAAATCAATTTAGCTAGTCTATTCATCAAATCAACTCCTTAAATCTTTGAAATAATTTTTCCTTGTCAAACAAAGGTTTTGCCCTAGTAATATGTGATGAATAATACGAATCTCTAATTTTCAAACCATGTTCACATTCTTCTAAAGTATTAACCCAACAAACAACAATTTTCTCTCCACCAAGAACACATTTAAAATGACTGATATTCTTTCTCAAAGAATCAACATTTCCTGAGTCTGTAATCCCAAATAATTCCAGTTTTTCATCATCGTATGAAATCAAACTCAAAGAAGTTAATTTCTTAATATATTTTAAATTCTGCCAATAAAACTTGCTAAATAATTCATGAGTATTTTGAGGCAATAAAGAAACTATTTGAAAGTATAAACTCATTCCTTCCTCTTTAGAAAATCGCACTCTTTTTGAGAAACCATCCCTTAAAATACTAATATCAATAACATCAACGGCTAAATGATATTTCTGCTTAGGCTTACCCGCAACACCCGTTCTAATTACTCTTTTTTTAACATATCCTTGAGCTTCTAAAAGTAATAGTTGTTGATGAATATAGGGAACACTAAATCCCAATTTTGAAGCAATTTCAGTTGGAGAAGATTCTTCAAGAGAAATTCTATTCAAAATTTCAAATTTTGCAGAACTCATAAATTCAAACTCAGCCATGCTACAATGTATATAATTAAACTATATAAATTTATTTGTTTTTAAGCTAAGTAACTAATTAGTTTATTTAGCTAAATAATTAATTTAATCCCCCAAACACCTTATTTCAAAGCAACCTTTTTAAAGAATCGAACTATAATTAAACGTATAATTTTAAAAAAAGAAGATTAAAGAAGAAACAACTTTAATTTAGTTGCTACTTCAAAGAGGTGTAGATTAATTGAGGGTACTTATGTTTGGCTGGGAGTTTCCACCGTTTTTCGCGGGAGGAGTGGGAATGGTTTGTTACGAATTAACTAAACAGCTTTCCAAAGAAGGAGTCCAAGTCCAATACGTTATGCCATTTTATCCCGACAATTTATCTGCAAACTTTCTAAAACTATACAACGCAAGAAAATTCGCTCAAGATGTTCAACTAGATTCCCCCATAAAATTCACAAAAGTAAACTCCATTTTAGGAGCATACCAAACAGAGGAAGAATACCAACAACAATTAAAACTACTCAAGAAAACACAAAAAGACAACAACACATTAACATTATATGGCGAAAATATGTTTTCTGAAATTCAACTTTTCGCAAAAAGAATAAGAAAAATGTTTTTCGACAAAGTTTTCGACGATTTTGACGTAATACATGCACATGATTGGACAACAATTCCTGCAGCCATCGAAATGAAACATCTAACAGGAAAACCCTTAATAGTTCACGTACATATAACTGAATTTAACAAAACTGGAAACAATACAGCAAATCCTCAAATTTACCATATAGAAAAAGAAGGATTCGATAAAGCAGACAAAGTCATCGCAATAAGCCAACTCATAAAAAACACATTAATCCAAAATTACAATACAGAACCAACCAAAATAGAAGTTATTCACAACGGAGGGATTGAAATGGCACCTCCTCAAGAAGAAATAGAAAAAGAATGGCTCTTAGGAAAAGATTATGATGAGGAGACAAAAATAGTACTTTATGCAGGAAGAATTACAAGCATGAAAGGACCTTTAAGATTCATCGAAATGGCAAATCTAGTTTTAAAACACAATCCAAAAACACTTTTTGTAATGGCAGGTTCAGGAGATCAATTAAACCAATGCATTGAAAGAACAAAAACATTAGGCATTGAAAATAAATTTCACTTCTTTGGATTTTACACAAAAGAAGATGCAGAAAAACTTTATGACATTGCAGACGTATTTGTACTTCCCTCACAATTAGAACCTTTCGGTGTAACTCCTTTAGAAGCAATGAGTAAAAAAACACCCGTAGTCTTAAGCAAACAATCAGGAGTAGCAGAAATAGTTGATCATTGCCTATTTGTGGATTTTTGGGATATAGAAAAAATGGCTTCGAACATAATAAGTCTCTTAAAATATCCAAGATTGTATAATAAAATCGCACACGAAGGATACATACAAGCAAAAAAATTAGATTGGACAAAACCCTCCGAAAAATGTCAAAAATTATATCAAGAGGTACTACAATGATATTCAGCGTAACCCTCCCACCAAATCTTGAACACATGAATGTATTTCAAATTTCAACAAACAAGAAATATTTCGATCAAGGAAAAATAAATTACCAATTAGAACACACAATTCTCAAATCAATCAACACAGGAATTAATTTCTTATCCCAGAAAATATCTTCAGAAAGCAATTTAGACGTATACATAGAAGGACCAATATTATCTTGGATAGAAAAAAACTCAAAAGAAACACTCTCAAATCTAAAAAAATTCGCAAAATCAAGATTCGTAAATCTAGTTGCAGGAACATATTTTAATTCCTCCCCAAAAACATTAACACAAGAAGAATTAAACTACCAAATTGAAGAACACAAAAACAAATTAAAAAACATCTTTGGAAGAACTCCAAAAACATTAATGCTAACTTCAGAAATAAATCAAGAAATAATAAAAAAACACTCATTCAAAAATTCAATTTACACACCAAAACTAAAAGATGGAATTTTTAATGGAATAAAAATAATCACAAATAATTTTTTCATAAATAAATCCGAGGAACTTTTAGAAGACGATTGGTTAAATTTAAATTCAAAACAAATTGAAATCATTCCTTGTGACCTCGCAAACCATTTAAACGAACAAACTAAAAACATATATTCTGCAATAAAAATAGGAGGAGACGTAGCAATAATGGCTGATTGGAGAAACCTGTCGTCAAATCTAAACAAACTAGATGTAGATTACGAAACATACATGTCAACAATGAACGTATTAAACGACATCACACACAAAATAAAAAATATAACACTTCTCAAAAACGGAAAAGAATTACAACCATTAAATTTAACAGATAATCCATCTTCAGAATTAAAACAATTTTTAGAAAACGAGGTAAGTCCATGGTAAATGTAGATGCATTATATGAAGTTTCCTGGGAAATAACAAACAAATGTGGAGGAATATTTACAGTCATAAGTTCAAAAGCAAAAATTATGACTAAACAATACAAAGAATATTATGCAGTAGGACCTCTATTCGATAAATTACCTGTAGAATTTACAAAAGAAGAAACACCATCAGAATTACAACAAACATTCACCGATTTAAAATCTCTTGGAATAAAATGTGTTTACGGAACATGGAATATAGCAGGTTATCCAAAAACAATATTGGTTGATGGAAGATCAATGTATTCTCAATTAAACAACATAAAACAATCTTTATGGGAAAAATATGGAGTAGATACATTAAACTGCTCAAACGATTTCAACGAACCTCTAATTTGGTCATGGTCAGTAGGAATAATGTTGGAATCCATAAAAAACCAAACACCAGAAAAAAATATCGTAGCACATTTCCATGAATGGTTATCTGGGTTTGGGGCATTATATTTAAAAAACCAAAATTCAAAAATCGCAACGGTATTTACAACACACGCAACAATGCTTGGAAGATCAATTTCCCAAAACGGAGAAGTATTAAAAAAAGTCATGAACACATTTGACCCTTGGGAAAAAGCAAAACAACTAGGAATCATAGATAAACATTCAACAGAAAATGCATGTGCAAATAATGTAGATGTGTTCACAACAGTATCAGATATAACTGCAGAAGAATGCAACGCATTTTTCAAAAGAATGCCAGATGTTTTACCAAACGGATTAGACATGGAAAACTTCCCAACATTCGAACAATCCTCTTATAATCATATAAGATTAAAAAGAAAATTAAAAGAAAAATTAAAATCCTATTTCTATCCATACCAAACATTCAACATGGACGATTCTTTAATATTTTATTTCGGAGGAAGATATGAATTCATAACCAAAGGATTAAACGTATTACCTAAAGCATTAGGAAAACTAAACAACTATCTAAAATTATCCAATCTAAATAAACCAATATTTTGCTTATTCTTAGTTGCAATGAATTCTAACGGAGTTAAAAGAGAAATACTCGAAAACGAAAGTAACTTCAGCGATTTAAACCACTCAATAGATTTATTTTCAGATTCAATGCATGATAAAATAACTAATTCTTTAATGGCAGGAAAAGAACCTGAAAACTTATTAACCAAAGACGAAATAAAAGAATTAAAAATATTCGCATACCAACTAAAAAAAGACGGTTTGCCACCATTGTGTTCACACACTCTTCCCTACGATGAAATATCAGACCCATTATTAAACGAATTAAAATCAAACGGCCTATTAAACCGACCAGAAGACTTAGTTAAAGTAATAATGGTTCCCGATTATATTGATGGAAGCGATGGATTCTTAGATATGCCCTATTATGAAGTAGTCAATGCTTGTCATCTAGGAATTTTTCCGAGCTTATATGAACCATGGGGATACACCCCTTTAGAATCAATAGGTTACGGAGTACCAGCAATAACAACACAAGAAGCAGGATTCGGAAAGTTCATGTCAGACAAAATCCCAAGCTCACATCAAGGAATATTTTTATATCCTTGGCAAAATAACGTTGCAGACGCCGCAGATAAAATATTTGAAATAATGAGAAACTTTATATCTTTAAATGTACATGCAAGAGTTGCATGCAAAATGAATGCCCACAAATTATCCTATCACGCAGATTGGAAAAATTTAATTGTAAACTATACAAACGCACATAAAAAAGCAATAGAACAAAAAACAAAATGAAACGAAGATATATATTTCCAAAACATCAAATAGACGTAGAAGGAAATGAAAATGCCCTCATAACAAATCATTACGGAGGATACTTTTCAATATTGCCTAACTCCAACTACGGAGGATGGTGTTTACTTCAAACAAAAGATTGGAAATTTAACAAAATAATAGAATCAATAACTCCTTTAGAAAGTGGAAAACAAATCTCCAACATACAACAATTTTTCAGTTTAAGAAGAGTATTCGATACAGCAGAAGACACAATCTTCCCATACAATAACACCTTATTTTATAACGCACAAAACATAACAGGAAAAATATTGCTAACACTAGATAATCGAGAAGCATATGAACAAAGCCAATTAGGGAGAAGTTACAAAATAACACAAGACGAAAATTACGTTTTAATTGAATTCACAAACGAACCTCAAAATCAAAAATCATATCTTGCAATAAAAGGAATTTCCAAAGTCGAAGAAAAAAACCAATGGAAAGAAAAAAACTATTCTGAAGATCAAAAAAGAAATGCACATTCAAATTATTGGGTCTATGATGCTATAACCTTCGAAGCAAAATCCAACGTAGTTTTCAGTTACGGAGAAACACCAACAATTGCAAAAACAAGAGCAGACATAGCCTTTTTTCATTTCGATGAAATATTAAATTACAAACATCAAACTGCATTAAACCAATTAGCACAATTCAAAAAAACAAGAGATAAAACCATAAAATCTGCAGCAATATGTGCAACTTGGTCATTAAACAACCTAACAAACACATTTGAATTCGAACACAAACAATTAATAGGAATATATGCAGGATTACCTTGGTTCTTCCATTTATGGTCAAGAGACGAATTAATCTCACTTGGTGGATTAATAAAATTAACAGACAAAATAGATTTCCATTCAACAAAAGCAATTTTATTAGAAGAAGAAAACCACCGATTAAAAAAATTAATAAAACAAATATTATATAGACACATAAATTCAATAACTTCTGACGGAACACTTCCAAACATATACCCTACAGGAGGATTAAATTCCAAAGACGCATTAGGTTGGTTAGGAAAAAGAGTTTATGATTTCATATCTCAATTACAACAAGAAAAAATACTTTTTGAAATACTCACAGACGACGATTTAAGAATTTGGTTCGACAAATTAAATCAAGCATTAAAAAATGCAAAACACAATTACGGACAACAAGGTTTGTTCGCAAATGGTTCTTGCGAAACATGGATGGACACAATACATGAAGACGAAGGAAGATTTGGATATAGTATTGAAATACAAGCACTATTCGTAACATTATACGATTCGTTAATGGTATTAAGCAAACTAATAAATTTAGAAACTAAAACATTACAAAAAGAAAAAGAAAATTTAATTAAAAAAATAAGAGAAACATTTATAGATGAAAAATTTGAAGGCCTACTTTTAGATAGAGTTTATCCCCTGGACTTAAACATAAATTCAATTTCAAAAACAAGCCAAGAAATAACTAAATTAAGTTTACAAAATTTAAGAAAAGATAAAACATACAGACCAAACATATTCTTAGCATGTTATTTAGCACAAGAAATATTAACCAAAAAAGAATGGGAACAAGTTTTTGACACATATTTAGACAAACTATATTTGCCCTGGGGAGGATTAGCATCCATAGATAAAACTCACACGCTATTCAACCCAACATACACAGGACAAAACAACAAAAGTTATCATAGAGGAGATTCATGGTATTTCCTAAACAATCTTTCTGCAATTGCAATGCAAAAAATAAATGCAAAAAAATATAAAGAAAAAATTAAATCAATAATTAACGCTTCTACAAAAGACATACTACAAAATGGATTCGCAGGACACGCAAGCGAACTATCCTCTGCACAAATACAAGATGCATCAGGAACAGGAGCACAAGCATGGAGCGCATCAACATTTGTAGAACTAATAGAAGAAAAACAAAATAAAGGAGAGTAAAATGGCAAAAAGAAAAGTAAATTGGATATTAACATTAATAATGTCTATATTGTTTGGTTCATTAGGTGTAGATAGATTCATCATGGGACACATAGGCCTAGGTATATTAAAATTACTAACCGGCGGAGGATGTGGAATTTGGTGGATAATAGATTTAATATTAATCGCAACTAAACATCCTTTCGAAGACATAGAATGGATAGACAAATAAAAAAAGTTTTTGGAGACCTAATCTCATTTGGAACTCCACAAGCAATAGTTATAAATATTTTTTTAATTTTTTTAATTTTTACTTTAATACCAACATCAACAATCGAAAATAAACCCTCTCTTTGCATATTTAAAAACATAATTCTTCCATTTATCTATAAAGACAATTGTCCAACAGAAGGAATTTTCAAAGATTGTGAATGCCCTGGTTGTGGATTAACAAGAGCAATGTCGTCATTAATGCACGGAAAACTAAAAGATGCATTAAATTACAACAAAGGAATAATTCCATTAGTCTTAGCAATGATTGTATTCTGGATAATAAATTTAAGAAAAAGCATAAAACATTACAAAAAAACTAATACCTTTTTCTAAAAGAAGGTTTAGAAAATTCTTTCCTAGGTAAAAAATTCTTTTTCTGATCTACAACAATAGAAGGAATGTTTAAAAAATCAATAGGTTCAGAAGACTTTCTCTTACAAACAAAAACAGCATGGTCTTGTTCAAAAGGAGCCAATTCCCTATAATCAACAACATTCATAACAACATCTAATTGAGAACGAGTAATTCTAAAAATATCTTTAGGATTTCGAGTAACATCAATACTTCTAGCTTTCAAAGCCAAAATACCAAAACCACCTTCTTTCAAATACATATCGCAATTCTTTAAGAAAATTTTGGTTTGTTCCCTTTGAGCAATATCCATAAAAACAACATCAACCTTAGGAACAACATCCTTATAATTCTCAGGATGATTAGCATCATCTAAAATAGGTGCAACATTTTTCTTATCTTCACATAAAAAAACTAAATCTCTAACAACACGTGGAGCAAAATCCAATGCGTAAATCTCACCATCACAAACTACATCTGCTAAAAAAGAAACAGTATAACCATGACTAGCACCAAGATAAAGAACTTTACTATCTTGTTTAATGCCTAATTGAGAAATACCTTTTGCAATAGA
>CAZCGV010000008.1:0-2411 GCA_964498515.1 uncultured Methanosarcinales archaeon | reverse complement strand
TGAAAATGAGAAAGTAAAATATACAAATTTAAAGTGTGTAAAAATACTCCTAATAATGCAATCTTCCAAGTAAGATTAAAATGTTGTTTAATCACACCTTTATTTTTATCAAAAACTTTTCTAGCCAACATTAAAGAGATGATAAATACAACAAAATGAACCGAGATTAATACAAGTAAAAATTCAAACTTAGATTCCAACGCATTATACGTTGCATATAATCCTATAGCTACTAAAACCAATAAAACCACTTTTATAATTGACCAAACCGTTTTTAAAAAAGGTAAAACTCCTGATTTAGTTTTTCTTGAATTTCTCATCTAATTCTTTCCTCATTTTGTCTGCAACAATTTCTCCTATAAAAAAATCAATTTTTGCACATTGAGATAATTTATCTGCTAAAATTCTAGCAACTTTACCTTTAGAATTTCCTGCAGCCGCAACATACGGATGATTAATTATAAAACCATGTTTAGGAGGTCTTGCACCAGTTTTTAAGTGCCTAAAAAGAGCCTTTTCAGCACCCAACATTTGAATAGTTGAAGCAGGCATCATAGCCAACCTCTTGATTGAACCAGCACTAACAATTAACCTAGCCCCAATATTACTTCCTGCCAAAATAGTTACATTCGGAGCAAGACGTTTCATTAAAGTCTCAACATAAAGAACCAACTTTTCTTTCATCTTAAAAGTTTCAGTTATATTTTTAGCAATATCAATTTGAATTTCA
Source organism: uncultured Methanosarcinales archaeon (assembly GCA_964498515.1). Taxonomy (GTDB): domain Archaea; phylum Nanobdellota; class Nanobdellia; order Woesearchaeales; family SKGA01; genus JAQUYS01. The sequence goes on along the minus strand of CAZCGV010000008.1, from coordinate 1,681 downwards.
ATATCCTCATCAGATAATTTCCCACCCATAGTGTTCTTTCCAAACTCCTCTTTTAATTCGTCATAAGATTTAGTTGAAATTAACCTACAATAAGCTTCATTATCATCAACATCATGATTTAATTCAGGAAGAGTATACGCGTGCCACTCTCGCAATCTCTTAGAAAGAGAATTCAAAACTTTATTCAATTCATCAATAGTATTCATAGCTTGAACTATCATCAAGTCCTCGCCCACCGCTTCGGAAATTTTGGTTTTAGTCTCTTGCATCAACCTTTCTTTTAATATTGAAAAATCACTCATAGATATACAAAATTTAGTTCTTATTTATAAATACTTTTATTGGTTTAGGCTAGTTGTACCCAAAACCTTTATAAACACTTATTTAATCCTTAGAATTAGTAAAAACAAATTAAACAATCATATTTTTGGTGATTTTTATGGGAGAAACAAAACCAGTTAGCGTAGGCTCATTAAAAAAAGGAAGCAACGTAGTAGTTGAAGGCGTAGCTTCTATCGTTACAGATTTAAGTGTATCTCGTCCAGGAAAACACGGTCATGCAAAAGTTAATTTCATGGCTGTAGGAATGATAGATGGTCGAAAAAGAAACGTAGTTATGCCAGGACATGACATGATAGATACGCCCGTTATAGGGAAAAAAAATGCACAAGTTTTATCTGTAAATGGTGATTTAGCAAATTTAATGGATGAGGAAACATTCGAAACATTCGATTTAAAAATTCCAGATGAAATTAAAGACGAAGTAGTAGCAGGAGTTACAATTGTTTATTGGACAATCCTAGATGATAAAGTAATGAAATCAATAAGAAAGGAGTAAATTAAAATGGCTAAATTCCCTGAAGCAAATGCAAGATTATTCAAAAACATTTTTGTATGTAAAAAATGTAAATCAAGAATTCGAGCAAGTCAAATGAAAGTTATTGCAGGAAAAGTTTCTTGTAGAAAATGTTCTTCTAGAGCTTTAAGAACAGTTCGAATGAAGTAAATTTTATTATTTTTTCTAAATTAATTTTAGATGTAACTTTTTTGACCTTTTGGGTCACATATCTTTAAGTTTACTTTTGATGCACTCTTCCACAACTTTGCTCATAGACATCCCTGTATTGTTACAATATTTTCTAAATAAAATCATTAAATTTTCATCAATTGTAAAATTTACTCGTTCCTTATAATTTATCTTCCTTAATTGATGACTTCTATCAAATTCTTCCAAAGAATTCAAAAACGCTTCCTTTTCACGAACCAATAATTTTAATTTTTTAGAATCTAACATTTTTTTAATAACCTCTCAATTTTGTTTATATCTATGATATTTTTACTCGCAATTTTTTTCAAACTCTTTATTAATTCAAAATCATCATATTCTAAATGGTTATTTTCAAAATATAATGTACATAAAATGTATGCCGTCCGTTTATTTCCATCATAAAAAGGATGATCGACAATCAAACTTCTAACTAAATAACTAAGTTCATACAACCAACTTTTTTTAGATTTTAGAATATCTAACGCAAAGGAAATGCTAGATGTATCTCTCAAATTTCCAGTTTCTCCGATTTCTTGGTTTATCCGTATTAAATCTTTTAAATTATACACACTCATGTGTATAAGTGTGTATCAAATATTATTTAAATGTTTCGTTTTTAATTCATTTTCTCTA
>CAZCGV010000007.1:0-21036 GCA_964498515.1 uncultured Methanosarcinales archaeon | reverse complement strand
CAAATATTTATCTGAGTAGTTGATTTTTAGGGGATATATGGACGGCTCAACATCTGCCGTCGCAGCAAGGTAATTTTCGTAAGTGGTTTCCTGCACCTCTACCTCCGCTGTGTAGTAGCTGGTTACGTCTATCCCATCTCGCACCAATGTGCCATCTGGCGCATCCTTACTGACATATGCAACGTCGTTAATTTTAAAAACATTATGTGCAATTGCAAGATTTAATTTTTCAAGCATATAACGAGGCATTAACCCAAATTCCACTTTTGCCCCACGTACCGGGTAGCTTTGTAATGTGTCCAAGCTCTGTGCAAAATTAGCATATGTAGTCTTCTCCTGTCCCGGCACATATTCAATAAGCCTCCCTTTCAACCGTATGACAAAGCTTTCGTCGTTGTTGTAAAGTATGCCATCATTAGTACTGGTGTTGTATTCAATTTTTAAATAATCCTTGTCGTTATCAAAATTACCAATTTCAAAAAAATCACTTTTAAACACCTTGCCTGTCGTCCACGTTAACACAAGTTGGTAAAACCCATACACCGCAACATTAAATTTCAAATTATAAATATTGAAATCGGCGCCTGTAAATACTTGAGTTACATCACTCGTCTTATCACCCACCTGTTCGCCAGCTTCGTTTAACAAAATAGCCGTTGGCGTGCCTTCGTCGGAGGCGAATTGCACTAAAATATCATCGGTATCAATGAAGGGTTGCGCATACGGGAAGTCGGTGTAATCACTGTAAACCTCCTGATATAATAACCTATTGTCAAAATTTTGGATTTGGCTATCCGCATTATCAGTGCGTACCATGCGCAAGCTATTACTTAAAGGTATCTGTATCATACAGCAAGAGGGCGTTTAGTTATAACTTTATAATTAAATGTTACGTCGTTGGCATCGCTATTATCAACAAGCAGAGATAGTTGTATAGTGCCTACTGATACAGAACCACCTAATGTGACCCCTTGCATTTCGTAATTTGGGGGTGTGGCCTCTTGATAGTCAGCAATTTCGATATTAGCTCCATCATAGCATAGTAGCGACAATGTACCTGAGCGTACGTTTCGCGTGCCTCGCCTCATAAGGTATTCCAAACGAACCATCCCTATAATTGTTGCATCAGCTAGGTTAATGAAGCTCGTTTTATTCGCTGGAAGAGTTTCGCTCTTCCAAGGCTCGGAATCTTCAATACCTAAAAATGCCTTTACATTATCGAGTTGCGTGCGATAGTCAACGCCCCCGGCTACGACGTACAGCCAGTCGGCACCCAATAACGTTTCTCTTTTACTTATACTTTCATCTAATAGATTCATTGCTAATATGTTAGTTCGTTTGTGACATCAACTCTAAAGGCTCCCCATTTTGCAATGCAAAGGGGTTGCCATTCATAAAGTCGAAAGTATCTTCGGTTACTTTATAATTTGGTGCTTTTTCCCATAACTCCCAGTCTGATTCGCCATCAACCCGGTTCGTCGAGCACTCTTTAATCCATCCATAGTTATACGCCTTATTTATATAATCCCAAAACTTCACCAACCCTCTTGCGTCTTTAGTCAACTGTACAATTTTCTCTCTATCAAGTGGCCTGTCAAATTTTATAACACGCCCCGAAAATCGCGGTTCCTTGAGATTTGAAATTGAAAAATCACGACATTCAAAAATAGTCTCCGTTTCTTCGTCAGTTTGGCTTCTGAGGTCTGACAGGTTTTCACTCTGCTCATATCGCAATTTACCATCTGGTTCAAACGGAGTGAGTGCCGACCGTATGAAATCGCCCCACCTGCTCATGTTTCGCGCAGGAGAGAGGTAAATGTTTGCCTGAATTGGCGTTAATCCGTACAAACCACCGACTAAGTCAAAGCCCTCATTTTTGACAGATTTTAAAACGCCAAGGTCTGTAAATGCGTGGACAAAAAATATGTCTTCGTCAATGTCCGTCTCATTTTGCTGTTCAACTCCGGGGGTGTATCTGTTGTCTATAGCTATTTGAAAAGCGGTGCCGTCAGCACGATAGGGGCTAACCAAATTTAACTCTCTATCTGAGATAGAAATAGGGGTCGTGAAGGTAGCTTGGTTGTTATATTCCGCCAATCCGTATTCATTATCTTCGACAAATTTCTGATAACCAGTCTTAATCGTGCTGAAAAACAAGTCTTTATTGAACTCATAGCGCAAATTTGAAATGTCATCCAGCGTGAACATTACAGTAGGCTGAAAGAAATAGTTTTTCTTTTCAATTACAAAGTTATATCTATCATTAATTTCATCAAACTGCAAGCCTAAGCCTAAATTAAAAGCTTTGTTAAATGAGTCGAACAGCTCTGACGCTTTAAAGTTGAGATTCGTTTCTCCTGCCGTGAATGAGGTTCCAGCCAATGGGAACCCACGCATAAGCAAACCTTTTGAAAGCAATACGTTTGCTCCCTCTCCGTCAATTGCATAGCCTAAATCAGTACGGCCAAAAAAACTACTTTTTACTGGATTGTAGTCTAAATCGCAGATAATTTGTAACACCCTATTGAATGCCTCCCAAGGGCGTACAGCCACTGCCGTAGCTTCGTCGCTCTCTTTCCCTCTAATTGTTACGTTTACAGTCTCTTCGGCAAAGCCAGGGAGTAGTTGTCCGTCGAATGTCTCTCGCCTATTGTACGCAACTGGTGCCTGTTCCCTATTTTTTAACTTTTTATGAATCTCGCTATCTTCAAAGTTACACTCTGTAAATAGCTCGTCAGTGCCATAAACATCGGGGTCGAAGTTTAAAATACCCTGCACTGCACGCTCCCAAACCCGGGTTGTCGGATTTAATTCTTCAAGGGTTAGCGTAATTCTAGCTTCGTAGCCATAAGTATCTAACACATTATCAATAAACCTTTTGCCGTCTTTAGGGAATTTCATTGGAGCAGAAAAGGAGCGAAAAAGCCCGTAATACTTTTGGTTGCGCGTAATTGTATACTCCAAATCCTCCCAACCTTCGGGGGCATATTGCAAAATAATTTCGCCTTCGTCTACGTGTGACAACTTATATCTTTGCTCCATTTATCGGCGATATTTATTAGTTATGTAATTAGTTAATGTGCTGCCTTTTTTCGCAGTAATACCAAATCCCTTCTTTGTCACATTAATATACGTCTCATCCTTTTTGTTTAGCGCTTGCATCATTTCAGCGTGTCGTCTCTCTGCTTGCGCATCGTGTTGCGGCAACCTCGTTCGCTTGCTTATTGCGCTCATATCTTCGGCATCTCTTTGTAAAGCGTGCAACGGCTCAACCTTTGAATGTGGCGGCAAATAGGTGAGCGTATCGGTGTCAGGTGACCAATATTGCGAACCATCAGGGTGCGTAATTAACTCCGGCTCGCCACCATCACCTACCCAAGCAACTTGTCCTTGTCCCCCGGAGTCTTTAGTCCCTTTGGCAAATTTTTGAGCTTTGATTGTGGCTACTTGTATGGCTGTTGTAGCTGCCGCAACTCCGGCTAAAACTAATCCTAGCCAGAACGGCTGCACAGTTAATGCATTAACGACAGCAAGAGCGCCATTAATAATTGCTTGTTTCACTTGGTTTTGCTGTCTTTCCTTCGCATACTTCTTCTCAATCTTCGCAATCTCTTCCTCACTCGCTCCACGTGCTTTGGCCTTTTCAATGGCCATCTGTTGTTCATTCTGTAACTCTTGATTTTGATACTGAAAAATAGAACTGGCTAACTGGCTGGCCTGATTGGTTGCAAATTGAGTCCACTCCCTCCAACTATCCATCTTTAACTTTTTGATTTTTTCTTCGTTTTCGGCCTGTAATTTCCTTACCTGCTCAAAGTGCGCGTCCATACTGGCAAGCTCCAACTCTTGTTCTTCTTCTTGCTGTTCAAGTGGCGACACTTCTACCCCCTCAATGGTTTCCATTGTCTCTCCACCTGTTGCCCTAACAGTGCCTAATTCTGTTAACCGCTTTTTCTCTTTTTCAAGCTGAATTAGCATTTGATTGTGCTTCGCCAGTGCCTCCTCACTAACAGCGTTATCCCTAAGCTCTGTTGTTTCGGCTATTTTTTCATTTATCTGAGCAATTAACGATAATTTCTTTTCTGTTTCTTCATTATTTTCGGCGTTTGCGTCTGTATTTTCGTTGGTGGCGTCTGTATTTTCGTTAGTCGCATCGGTTGTGTCTTCTATTGGTTCGACAATTCCAGAGAATCGCTTTTCTAATTCTACTAACGAAGCTCTCCATTCTTCTTTGGTTAAATCGCCTTTTAATCTATCCCAAAATAGCTTAAGCTTTTCAATTTGATAAGTTGTGTTGTCAAATTCTTGCGTCAATTCTTTTCTAATAGAATCCCCTATTTTTTTAAACACGCTCTCTCCACCACCTAGTGTTATAAGCATACGTTTATAACTACCGCTCATTGCCTCACTTTGATTCGCTCCGGTTTTGATTTGTTCGTTAAATGCCTGTTGTAAGCTACTGTTTTCGCCTAGATCAGTTTGTATGACTTTTAATATTTCATCATAATCAGCAAGGGCCTCCGTACCAAGTGCCCCTACGCCTGTAAGTGCTCTTACGTTTGGGATTAATTTTGTCAAGACGTCAGAATCTTCTTGTGCCGCCCTACTAACTTGCATTAAGATGTTAAACAAACCTTCCTGTTTAACTGCGCTCGCTCCGGTTGATATGCCTAATTTTTCAAACGTCCCAGCGGCCTCTTTAGAAGGAGAAATAATTGCAGTAATTGTTGATTTCAATGCGGTTGTAGCGTCATCTGTCGAAAGTCCTTGTTTTGTCAACTCCGCCAAAGATGCTAACACCTCACGATAGCCCACCCCTGCTTGTTTGGCAATTGGGGCTACTTTACCAATGCTTTTACTTAGTTCCTCTACAGTAGTTTTACCATACTTTTGAGATGTAAAAAAGGCATTTGTTACTGATTCTGTTTCTTCCGCAGATAAACCATAAGCATTAATTACACTCGTAACGCCATCAACTGCCGTTGATAAATCAGTTACCCCGCCGGTTGCAAGTATGGCTGCTTTGTCTAAAAATGATATCGCATTTTTAGCATCTACACCTGCGGATATAGTGTCGAACAGCGCTTTATTTACATCAGCTATTTCTAGCCCATATTTTGCGATTAAATCAACAGAACCACGTTGTAATTCAACCCCAAATTCTTTTTTTTGAGCGTCATCTAATAACGTTAATACGTTTGCAAAAGTTCTCGCAAACTCACGATTTACCTCAATAGCTTGTTTTGTAATTTGGATGCCTTTCCTAATTGCCGCGGCTGCTAATGCAACTCCCCCAGTTATAATTCCTAATTGAGAACCAATCCCCTGTAAGGCACTTTTATAATTACCTATATTGCGCTTTTGCTTACCATACGCTGACGCCTGTTTGTTAAGAATTGCGTTGTTCTTATCTAGCTGTTTATTAATCAGTGAGGTTTGCTTTGCACCTTTTGCCGTAGTAGTGTTAAGTTGCTTGCGTAATTTTAGTAGTCGTTTGTTTTGCTCTGTAGCTTGTGCCTCTGTTTTAATCTCAGTTTTAAGCTCCTGAACTAAATTACCGATAGCTTGCTCCTGTTGCTTTTGCGCTTTTATATTATCACGAATTGCCTTTTTCTTCTCTTGCAATGCAATTTTCGCTTTTTCCTCTGCAATACTAACTTGTTGTATTTTCTTCCGTATCTTCTCCTCCGCACTAAGCGCTTCCTTGCTTGCCTTCGTGCCTTTTTGCCGCTCCGTGTTGTATTTTTTTTGGCTTTCGGTTAGCGCATCAATGCTTGATTTTGGGATTGATTTTTGAAAGTCGCTGGCATTTTTAGCTAAAGCAGCCATGAGCGCAACGCTCTTATCCATTTGAGTGTTTAATGCACCAAACGATTTTATAACACCCGGTTCGAGTGTATCTGCTTGTGTAATTCTATCTTTTGTCGCCATGCTGCTTTTTAATGTTATTTTTAATAGTCAAAAACTGGCGCAACGTGGTCGTATGTGGGTTTATAGGGTATCCTTTAATGTTTGAAATATCGTCAATTATAGTGAAAAAATCAACTTTTTGGCCTGTTTCTTCCTGCTCCTCTTCCAGTTCTTTTTTCTTCAATTGTAATTTCACCTCAACCTGGGCAATCTTCTTGTGCACACTACTTGGTGACACTTTGCAATATTTAAAAGCTTCTTTCGTCTCTTTAGAATTGGGCGCTACTTTGTTTAAATCTCGCAACATTTCCAGCTTGAACAATTCCCATTGCAAATTTACAAAGCTCTGATATTTAACGGTGTAAATAACGTGAGAATTATCATTGTGCGCCTGTCCAAACTCGTTATTTATAGACTGCCACGCCTTCGCAAGCTCTTCTGCGTTTATGTCAAGCGGCAAGTCCTCGTAATCTTCGAGCTTTAAAATGTATCTAATATCGCCAGTTTCGAGTACCATACCATAATTCCAACAGGGGCAAAAGTCAATGCTTTTGTAGTGTTTATACCCCAAGTGCCGCCCTGATTTTTTTGAGGAAAATAGGTAATAAATCTTTTTGAACATATGCTTCTTTGCTTTTTGGTGCCAATCCGAACAACTCATCATATCTATCGGTCATGTACCCCGTATGGTTTGTTTCGCTGCCAAAATAGAAGTCATTACCCTGATTTTCAACGCTCAACTCTTCGTATAGCTCTCCGGTTAACTTAATGTCTGGCGTTCCTTTTGGCGGCTTGCTGTTCATACGCTGCTTTTTGTTAGCGTAATATTTACTTGCATATTTAGGGCGTATAAGCTGGCCGAGGGCATTGCGCCCCCGTTCCAACTGTTCCCTATTTAGCTGAGCCATTACTTCGGCATTCTCCTGCATCGCTCTCACGTACAGGTCGGGGATCGCCTCCTTTACTCTTTTTACCCGATTTACCATTTGCCGTAATGTTGCCATATAGCTCCTTAATTTTAGCTTCTCTCGCCTTTGGTGGCAAGTCCTTGAACGTGCTCTGTCGATTACAAAAGTCGCGGAATGAATCGAAGTCCATGTCCGTAATCTTTTTGTTGTCCAGGGTAGTTCGCTTTCCGTTAATCTCGAAAATTGTTTTGCTCATGCTACACTCCGTTTGACACTGAACCAGTTGATTCAAAACCATCAATTGAGAGGTCAGGAGCAGGAGACAAGTCGATTGTTCCACCAGATGTGAACGTTCCGGCAATAGTGTACGTACCGTCGTTGTTGTCGGTAACTCCTGAAATGCTCTCGGCACTTCCGGCGCTGTCCTTCGCAACCCAGTCGGTAGTTTCCGATAACCCTTTAATGAGCACGCCTTTTTTGTCGGCCTCTGCTTTAACCACTAATTCATTAGCGGCACCAGAAATGAGCGTAAGCTTAACGTCAATTAATCCGTCAAAATCGCGCGGATCGAAAGGTGTGTCAAGATCAAGTGGATTGATTGCTACGCCTCTGTTTAACCACTCGTCAACCTCACGCTCTTTGATGTAAATAGGAACAAGGCGCTTAGTGTCCCCAGCTGACAATGGCATTTTTTCGATGTTCATTGTAGTGGTTTCGAAGCCTTGGAATTTTTCACCGTCTGGCGATGTTCCTAAGATGTTTCCGTTTTCATCAATTTTGAATACACGGCCGCGAAAACCGTCAAAGGTTCGAAGTTTACGCATGTCCGCAACTGATACGTGAACGTGCAGACGTTCTGCATACTTCCCGTCACGAACTTTTAAAGAATCTCCGCCGGTGAAGTCCTGCATTGTTGCGTCTTCGCTTGCATCCTCGTTATTGTAGACGTATGGAAGAACAAAACAACGGTCAGCAACTTGCTCGAAAGCATCCTGCCAGTTTGTTTCGGTCTCAGCATCTGACTGAGTCGCAAACGAAAAGTCTAAAGGAGTAACGATAAGCTTAACAATGCGCCCTAAATTCTCTTTGGGTGCCCACCGTTGGCCTACGTTCGCCAAGTTTTCGTTTAATGTTAATGCATTGTATGCCATAATGTTATTTTTATACTGTTATACTTCCTGAAAATTTAAAACAAAAATAAGGGTAGATGTATCGCGAATAATCGAAGTCGTTAATTGCGTCTGTGTCTACAGCTATATCGTCAATATTAAATCCTGTTATTTCGATACTCTCCTTAGCTTTATTGACAATGTCCTCCTCGCTTTCGCCTGCTGTCATTTTACGTAAGTTAACTGTAATAATCAATTCAACACCCTGCTCGGTGCCAGCGTCGATAACTTCACGTTCGCCTGTTTTTACCCAAAAAGCCGAAACATCAAGTTTGTCATTAAACAGCACCTCTTTATATGTGCCATTGGCATTTTTAACCATGGGCACCACTCGGTTATCTTGCACATCCACACGCGCCAACCCGTAAAAAGACCGGTTTAGAGCTGTGTAAAAGTGGTTCGTTAACCTTGTGTTCACATCATTTATGTACCAATCAATGTTTTTCATGCAATAATGCTTCGACTAATTTGCGCTTGCTCTTTCAATGACTTTCGCACTCTGCGAATAGCTGTTGCCAGCCTAGCGTGCAGACCGATTATATTTGGACCCGGCTGTTCAGTGTCGTTGATGCCTTCAAGTTCCAACATTAAATTCCGTTGCTGCAACCTCTGCACATCATTCACTACTGTTGTTGTTAGCATCATGTTTACCATATCCACCGCAAACTGATAGCCAATAACATCTGTAAACAGCTCTGGATTGTCAATAACTACGCTGGTGAAATCTTCCCGAGTAGAAATATCGAAATTTAATCCATGCGTTTCGGCTGTATACTCAATTTCCTCGGGGTCAAACATCTCTTCTTTGTTCCACCCAGGCACTTTAATTGCCTGAGCGTTTAAGCAAAGAAAATCACTAGCCACACTTGACATGTTCCAATCTCTATCCATCGCCTGAACTGTCAACCCCTGCGTCATATAACCAATGTACCATTTGCCACCCAGTTGTTCACCACCGTAAGGTAGTGCCCAATTAACAAGCTTGGCCGTTGCATCATTTGAAGTGATATTCAACTCAATGCTATCCACTGGGGTAACTTGTGCACTGTTTAAAAGCAGAACATTCACAGTGCCAGTGCCGGAAAAGTCGCCAATTAATTTGCGCACAACATTCGTTAGGTCTTTTCGCTTAGAAGTTGTAAACTCATAGCCAACGAAATCACCGTTATTAGGCAATAGCGTTGGATTGGTTCGCTTCATCTCATAGCGAAATAGCAGCTCGCTTTGTTTTAGGTCATCGCCTGTAAAGCAAGTCTGAACACCTTTAGCTGTTGCGCTGGCAATTGCATCACGCAAAAATTGATTGAAGTCTTCGTCTGAAATCTCAGGATACGGGTGTGTTTCCTTTAAATTCTCAATAGTCAAAAACCGAGAATACTGCTCAAAAGTCGCCCCGCTTGAAGATTGCAAAAGGTCATTTTCAAGGATAGCATAAGCAGGGTTGTAGGGCTGTTTAAACCCTATCAACCCTGTAATTTCCCTTATTTTGTTCTCTCTTATCATGTTAATTTCGAAGCAAATATTTCACCTCGACGTATGTGGTATCATTCGCCGTCCCAGCACCTTGCACCCTGTAATAGTTCATAGGGTGGTCGGTAATAGTCCACACTTGCGTTGCCCCGTCGGTAATTGTTAGGGTATCATTAGCAAATCCTTTAACAATCCCCGTCGCATCGTTGAGCGTTTGGTAATTCTCTCCATCAATTGACCCCTGCAAAATGAGAGTGCCATCGGAAGTACCTCCCAACTCCGTGCAATGTGCCTGAATGGTTACATACTCATAACTTCCGGTGATTATAGGAGTATCCCAATTAACCGTCTCTGCGCCATTTATAGTATCGGCCGGAATCGTTTCGTAACACTGCGCACTGGCAGTGATAGCGAAACATGCAAATAATAAAAGTGTTATAAATCGTTTCATCGTGTTACCTCCTATTTTAAAACACCCATTTTGAAAATTGGCGACGCATTCGCTTCTGATTGCAGCGCTTTAAAGAAACCAAGGTCAGTTGACACCTCTACGTGGTAATCAATATCCTGAGTCTCTCCGTAAGTTGCTTCATTGTCCGTTGCTTCGGCACGGATGTGAACAGCAAATTTCATAGGTTTTTCTGTGAGAGGGTCAATGGTTTCGAATGGGTCTTCAACCATAGAGTATCGACCTCCAATTTTCTCCTCGTCACCATAACCTTCTTCGTTTTTCGATGGAATCCAGTTCAGTGCAGAAAAAGAGCCAGCAGGAAGAATAAACCCTTGGCCATTGTACCCTGAATCGATTGTCAGTTTGTTTGACATCATTAGATTCCAATTGTCAAACTGAAAGCCTAAATTCTTCTCATTGCCCGCCCCTTGCTGTGCAAGAAACTTCATCTTGTTGTACAACGAAGGACTAACAATTCCTTGAAAATCGGAATAGGTGTAATCATTCACCTGCATGAAGGTGTCAAGATTGTTCAGGAACAAATCATAATCACCAGCAGCAACTTGGAAGATGTTGTTCGTCCCATCCCATGTACCAACGTCCCCATAACCAGAGGTTTTAGCAACCTGCGACTTGTTGGTCTCCATGAAATCAAGTGCATCTTGGTCGATCTTGTTGTGCAACTTGATGAATGCTGATAACAACTGACGGGCAAATCCCATGTCTTTATCCCAGTTCACTCGGTCGTACTGCTTCAAAGAGTATTTGAAGTCAACAGCTGAAGTAATGAACGATACATCTACATTAGTAGAATCGTTTACAGCTCCGGAGTGGTTGTACTCACGATTGGACTTCACCGTAAAATCTTGCTTGTTCATAATCGCAAGATTGACAGTTTGCTGGTCGCTTCGTTTGGAGTCTAAGGCTCTAGCCTCCTCATTCAACGCCACAAGATTGCGGCGGTTCATCAATGCAAGGTTAAGAGCGGCAGAAGGAGATCGACGAAATTCTGGTTTTTCCATCAAATCGGTCATCATCAACTGTACCCTATCCCTGCGCTCATTTGAAAAATAAGCCATCTTTTGTAATGTGTTTAAGTTCGTAATTATGCCAGTACCTCGGCGATAATCCCTGCCCTATGCCTTGGGCTAATTCTCTTGATAAAAGGGCGCTAAAAGCTCCTTACCTTCGACGCTATCTACGTCAATTTTGTTGTCCATTAAATAGCGGTGTGCCTCTTCTTTGTTTTTGAACGTTCCAACGCTCGCCCCTGTTTCTGTTCTTCCTCCTCTTCCGGCTTCTTTTACCCAGCCTTGTTCGGCAGCGTAAGATTTAGCAACGTCTCCCAAAGGGATGGGGCGTCCAAGCTTATCCTTGATGATTTCGCCCTTCCCATTTTTTACAATTTGTTGGCCTGATTCATCGGTAGCGGGCTGATACTCCGATAAAAAGAGAGTAGTTGCCTGATTCGGCTTTATGCCTTCAATATTAGCGTAAGCAGAATCGAGCGTTTGCTTATGGTTGAACATTTCAAAGTCCCGCTCTTTTGCTGCAATTTTGCCCTTGTATTCCTCTTTCTCCGTTTCGTATGTGTTTTTCAACGCATCATAACGCTCTTTCCACTCTTTAACTTCTTCGTCAGTAGTGGCGTTTGAGTATTTGTTTTTTAGCGCTTCCAACAAATTTTCAGGTGTTTTACCCTCGAATTCCAGTCCCTCTTTGTTACGCAACTCTTTAATTAGCTGTTCAGCACCAACCTTTTTTCCTTTGGTGTACTCCTCGTCGCTCACCTCTTTGCTTAAATTTTCACGAAGTGAGGTCAATTCTTCGTCGGTGTATAGATTTACCTTTGGCGCCTCAATTTTTGCCTCTGTCTCCGAAGATTGTAACTCTGTTAACTTGTCAAAAGTCAACTCATTACCTTCGCCATCCTTTATCCCGGCAAGTCTCGCATTAATTAGCTCTTGTTGTTCTTTGGTTAGCATTATTTGTCACCTCCTGTTTTTTGGTTAGTTTGTCCCTTTTCGGCCTGTGCTTTTTCGTAAAACAAACGGGTATAAGCTGCTTTAGCGTTGTTTCGCTCCGCAACTGCATCGGGGAGAGCCACTTCTTTTCGCTCTGTAAGCTCTTTTTTGTCAATGTTAAGTTTGCCCGTTTTCTTATCCACTTTGAACGCTATCAGGCGATACTCTTTGTAAGTTGCCATTGTCTTTTAATTTTTGTTCAACATATGTGTTTAGCTCCTTTTTGAGCTGTTTTAATTTCTTAAGAATCACCTCTTGCCGCTCAATACTACTAACCCAATCGTTAAAGTAGATTTTAGTTTGATACATAGGCAGCCCGGTCAATCCTTGCGGAACATCACCGAGGGAGACATGCGGCCATGGCTCCAACTTTCTAAGCTTAGTATAGTACAAGTAGCTTTCTGCGTCTGTGGCGTAAACGCTGTTATAGTAGTCGTCTAACCGCTGATTTAAAATAATATCGTTCAGTCCTGCCTGTTTGCCCTCCTTGTATTTGTCAAACAATTGGTCGGGCGTCTCTATCATATAACGGCTGCCGTAATTAATTGATGCATTTTTATACGCTCCCCCAAGGAGCATTCTCCCGATATAACCAACGAGCAACATCTCAACTGTTTCAATCGCACCCCTATAATTATCAAGTCGGTCACTCACTGGCTGGGCATCAATGAATCGCCCTGTTGCTGTCTCATTTTTGCCGCTCTCAATAACAGTGTTCCATTGCGAACGCCACATCATTTTGCGCAAATCTTCCAGCTCAATGCGCATCTGTTCCAGCACCTCAGAAGGAGCTACAACATAGCCAGCAACATCGGGGGCTACTGACGGCTGCACCTCTCCAGTTTCAGTATCGACCACTGGCGGTTTTACATTATAAACGCTCTCTACTGTCTTGCGAGTGTCAAGGCCTGTGCCATTACATGCAGGACAAGGCTCCCCCTTATACTCCTTAGTACCATTACACACCTTACAAGTAGGGGTGTGCATCCAAAACACCGGAAAGCCGTGCTTTAACTTATATACAGATTTTACGGAATTATCACGCAATACCTCATCTGCCAGCTCTACCTCCGTGTCAATTGATGAGCGCTTTAGTCCTGTTAACGTATCCTCAAAAGTTGATATAACAACAGCAGGAACTTCACCAAGACTGTTTGGGTAAGATTGCTCATCATCTTTCGTCCACTTGCCATTTTCGATAATGTATAGAGCGTCTTCGGCATCGTCATAAACGCGGACAGACTGCTTCCCTTCCCCAAGGTCGTTAGGCTCAAAAATGATATAATCAAGCTTTTGACCTACTTGTACATAATCACGAATGCCTAAAATGCATTTGTAAGTAGGGTAAGGGTTACCCTCCGAATCACGCTCTACTAAAAACACCCCATTTGGGTCAATGGCTATTTTATCTGTCCAATAGCTTTGTTCCCACGCCTCCAATGACTTGCCATTATCTACCTTATGTAAATAAGTTCGTAGCTCATCAGTTGTCTTTTGTCCAGACGTGTCGTAGATTTTACTCTTGCCTTTCGCGCTAAACACCTTATCTACTGGGCGTAATAGATTAGAGAAAAGGTCTTTATTAGATCTTGTATATTTTTGCCTCAACTTGATAGCCTCGTCATCCTCGACGCCCGTAATTTGCTGGATATATGCTTTTAGCCCCACACCATGCACATGCATTCTATATCGTCGATGCTTGTCCTTTTCGTGAGTTAAATTAGTTGCAGGATGCTCGTATAGCTCCTTAATCTGCTCAATACTATCAAATATCATTAGCGCAATTGCATTTTATATCGCTGCCAATTTACAAAAGATATACCAAACTTCCAAAAAAAGAATGTTTTACAACATATAAAAATAAACCAAGAGATTGTTTGTTGCTTGCGATGTATTTTATAGATTTGTAAAAACTTTAAAAAATTATAATCATGAAAGAACTAACAATTAAGGCGCCAGAAGGCAAAATCATTGACATGGAGGCCTACAAAGAGGGACGAATCGAATTTATAGACGAACTCTCAATAGGCATCATTTACAAAAGAGTGTTTGACCTCCCAAAATCAACGTGGTATAGATTAGACGGAGATAGAATAGAAAGTGCCACATGTTATGGGAACGGAACCATCCAAAAAGAAATGCCCACGCCCGGATTAGCTATTGCCTGGGATGCATTATCACGACTTCTTAAACTTGCCTATTTTGCTAACGGGAAAAGAGTGGTGCCGGTGGATAGTCTTGAAGATGTTCATGTAATCAAAAACATAAAAGGGAAAGCAGAAGTGGGGCGAGGAATGGGTTGCTTCCCGCTTGCTTTTTTTGAAGAAAGCATTGCCAATGAGTTTCTAAGCACCCACCGCGAACTAATCACCGAGGCGTTGCCGTTGCTGTAAATTGTTAACTATAAAATATCAAAGACATGAAAAAAAAATTCACAAAAAAAGACCTAATGACAGGGGATGTCGTAGAGTTTAATAACGGGAACCGAAGCTTAGTTCTTCTAGGTGCGCCAGGAGGAGACAAACTTGCTGGTGACGGCAAGGAGAATCGAGAATGGTGTCCTATTAATTATTTAACGGATGATATGGCCATGCCTGATTCTGGCAATAAAATCGTAAAAGTACTACGACCGTTAACAAATCACACCGGGGCTAGCATAGACAACACTGGAGATCACGAAACAATTTGGGAGCGCCACCCTGAAAAGACTTATGAAATTGACGGTGTGGAGTATTCAGAAAGCACGCTTAAAAGTTTAATCAAAAAAGCGACTGAGTAGCGAATTGTAACATTCCAATTTAAGAGCAGCTTTAACAGGTTGCTCTTTTTTCACAGCCAAAAAACCATATTCATAATAAGCATGTCTAAATAGTCAGGCGAGTGCCCTAATGCCTCTTTCATTGCATCTTTTTTTATTATTGCTTTCTTCCCGTCACTATCCACGTCTGTTTGCTTTAAGCATGTTGTTACCTCTTGGATTATCGCCTCTTTTTGCTTATCGCTGCAATAAATGCGAATTTTCCGACCTTCGATGAACTCAGCTAATTTGAACGCGCACGCTGCCTTTAGATTGCTATAAGTGAGCTTATTTTTTTTGGCCATCTTAGTGCTATTCCCGTGAAAAGTGCGTATATTCTTAATGTATCCTGAAAGATACGCGCCAATTCCGTCACTATCTGCTACTGTCAAAGTATTACCTACCTGATGCTCTTTCTTCAACCGCCTTATGTCGGCCTCTATCTCTGCCCCGTCAGATTTTAACTTATCAACTCCGTCAGACAGCAGGCAATTTAAGCCATTCCATGGGGCAGCTATAAAGCGGTCACGGCCTTGCATGGCTATGTCTGCTGAGATAGTTTTCTTCCCGGTGATAGCATGCTCATTTGTAAACATGTCAAGTACAGCATCATGCGAAACTAATATGCGGTCGTCGTCGTCATAGTCAAAGTTACCATATAACAACCGCTCTTTTGTTACCTTGTCAGCGTTGCGGAGGTTGTCGAAATAACTTTGTGGTACATGAGGATTGTCAGCAGGGAGGGCTGGAACAAAGGCACGTTCTTTCGGTAATGTACCAGATTTATATGGCTTGTAAAAATCGTTGTAAATCCAGTTCTTTTTAGGGTTACAAGTGTAAAGGGTTTTAGGAATCGTCTTCCAAGTGTGCCCGTTTTTGCCTTTAGTTTCTGAAAACCTGCCCTGCAACACATTTTTCCCTTTGACGTGTATCTGCTGGGCTTCGTCGAGCACTGCATCAGTCAAATCGTACGAGCCGATACGGTCAAATTCTGGGTCAGTTGATATGTACTTTATCTCTCGAAAGTAGATAACCGAACCGTTTGGAAAAAAGAATGTTGCATGTTGTCCTCTCACCCAATAGTCAACATCCTTTTTTAAGCCAAATTCGTTTAACACCTTATAGAAAGTGTTGAGCGTTGTATCCTGCAATTTGCTATACTCCGCCCTCGCAATATAACCAACGGACCCGGGGTAAGCAAGGCGGCGCATTAACTGCCAAACGCTCAGTAGCCATGTTTTACCGGAACGACCAGAACCTCCATACAGCACCTCATTATGCTCATCATCTTCTAACAACTTCAAAGCCTGCATTTGCTTATCAAAAAGAGGCAATTCGTCATAATTGCCCCTCTTGTATAGTTCTACGTACAGCTCTGTTAGCTTGTCCATTGGCCTAGCTCAATACTATTTTTCTTTCACCACTGCGTTCGAATCGCTGCATTAATAATTTTTACAGCGTGCTTTGTCATCATGTGCTGGCCGGCTGTTTTTTCAGTTACATTGCGAAGTGTGCCAACTGTTTTAAAAAACACTGTCTCATTCACTTCATAGTACTTCAACGCTGTCAACTCAACTGCATGGTCAAGCGATACAATGTATATCATCATGCCTATTGGACTGTGCACTTTGCTATGCATTTTAACCAGCTTGCGCAAATGCCTAAGCGCCTTCCTTGTTGCCTTCTTTTTGCTCATTAGCTCTTTTCTCTTTTAATAATTGAATGCGTGCTTGCAACTCATCATTAGAAACATCATCGTAGTTAGTTACGTCGTTAACTGTAACGTCGTTTTGACGTTTGTCTACGAGGCCTAATCTTCTGGCAATCAGTGTATGATTATAAACGCCTACAGCTGCACCTTCATACTGATGATTGTCAATAATCTCTCTAATTCGCGTAAAGATTTCAAAAAAATCCTCTCTACCTTTAAGCTCACCATAGTTCAAAAGCCCTTGATGTGTTAAACCGCAATAGGCTGAGAATCCCATAAAAGTCAAAGGTTTACCGACAGGGACTTGCACGAGGCCTTGCTTCGTTGGTTCTGTTTTGTACCATGGATTTTTCTCACAATACTCCACATAGTCACAGAAAGCCTCCCATAATTCATCGGGAGAATTAAATCGTCTTGGCCTTTGGTTGTAAATTCGTTTATCCATCGCGGGCAATGTACAAAAAATGCACATAAAAAGCAAACGCAAAACTTCGACTAAAACGGTCGAAAATTCTGTAAAAAAAGTAAAACAGTTTTTTACACCTATGGATAGTGGGTTTCAGAAGATTTGTAAAAAATGTAAAAAATGTAAAAAAAGTTTTTTACAAACACATGGTGCATGGTTATTGGGTTCGACCGACTTTGTAAAAAAAAAAGGGTGTTTTTAACTTTAATACGCCCCCCTAGGGAGTGTTTTTTTACCTCTTTTTTTTATTATATTTTTTACAAAATTATATAACTATCTTATTATTAATATTTTACTTTGTAAAAAAGTGTAAAAAACAGTGTAAAAAAGTGTAAAAAACTGTAAAAAACATGGTAAAAATGGGCTGTATCTTAAGTATAATGGGCGTTTTAGCGTAAATAGTTGAGTTATAGTCGCTTAAAACAAGACCGGTAACACTGATTAAGTTGCGTAATGCGCGGAAGTGTTAAAAATATAATTTATATAGAAAAACCAATAAAAAGTATAAAATTTAACCTATATTTGTGTCAAGAAAAAAATTAAAAAAAACTTAAAATCATGACCATGAAAAAAGAAAAATTAAAACTAAAAAAAGGTGAGAATCAAATCGCCATCCGTAGTGAAAAGGAGTTAACCGCAGTGTTAGGCAAGATGAAAGAACTGGGGGTAGTGTGGTCATACGGTCAACAAGCGGACGAATATTATCCTGATACCGAACCCCCAATAACCTTAGATTTTATATGTGGTGATTTGATCTGGGACGCTGGATTAAATCCAGGCGCAAAGCTCGACGGTTATCAATGGTTATCGCGCTTTAACGAAGACACCCCTACCCAAACAATTGAAAGAGCAAAAGACCACGAGCACACTGGAACTGAAATTGTGTTAGACGGTAAGAAATACAAGGCTATTCCGGCCGAAGTGTATGACTTAATAAAAAATTTGTTTTAAACATAAAACCAAACAATCATGAAAATTAAAAAATTAGAAGTAACAAATTTCAAGGCAATTGACAGCCGCGAAGCTACATTTGAAGGCTGTCACGCAATTGTAACCGAAAGAAATTAAATATGAAATCATTGAAAACTAAACCAGAACGCCCCGGCGAAAGTCGGGGTGTAACCAAACAGTAAGTTTAGATAACACATCGTTATTGTGCCGCAAGTTTACCTAAAAATATACATAATGTTGGGCAAGGAAATTAAATTTAGAATAGGGCAAACCGTTTACTTAAGAACAGATGCGGACCAATTAGAACGCTTAGTTACTGGAATAAATATAAGACCAGGTGGAATTAGCTATGCCCTTGCAAGTGGTACAAATGAAAGTTACCATTACGATTTTGAAATAACATTAGACAGAGACATCATTAAAGCCACTTCATCTTAATGGGGGCTAATGGCTTGGGTAAGTGCAGTTTCGTGAATCGAGAGCAAAACAATCAAAAACAGTAGAAATTATGAGCGAAGATAATAAGCAACAAAACACCACTAATGTAGCCAATGAAGTTTTAGTAGATGTTACCAACCGTGATTTTGCTGAAAAATTTGGACAGACAATATTTAACCAATTTCTTAAAAGATGGCATAATCACGGTGATAATAGCGAGGGTGTAATGGTTCATGGCGAGAATATGTATGAGTTTATTAGAATAGCCAAGGAGATTCATGGTTGCTAACTATTATATATAAATTAACACCTGCAACTAACTGAAAATAAATAAACAACTAAAGGGTAGCTTTAGTAAATTATAAAAATTATTAAACCTAAAAAATCATGAACATAGAGCAATTAGAAAGTTTACTAAGACAATCATTTTATTTATTAGACAGATCATTTATAAGTTAAATAACCGATAATAGCTCTAAAAAGACCACATAGCAGGCTATTATTTTTACAAATTGTTATGGCGAGTTATTAAATTATGTGATAATGGCACAGTTTTATAAAAATGAATTTGGTAAAGACTTTGACTGTCCCAAATGCGGACAAGAAATTGAAGTAGAAATAAATGACATTGGAGAAGACGACACTGCCTATGGTCGGTGTCCAAATTGTGATGCTCAAATTGAAATAGAGCAAACAATTATAAGAAAATTTAAGGTTGTTAGTGCGGATTAATTCGCCACAACGGATGGCGATAAGAATAGTTGGCTCATAAGAGCTTGCAGAAACTTTGATACGAGAATTAAAATAAATTAAAGTGCTAAAGTTGGATTAAGCACACACGCCAACTGAATTATACAAATTGTTGTGTGTAGTACGTTTTATTAAACCACAAATTTTATAGATATGGAAATTACAAAAGAAAGATTAAAAAAACTAGAGCGTATTGAAGCAAAAATGATTGCGTTGGAATGCGCTGGTGTTGATAATTGGGAAGGCTACGGAATAGCAATGGAGGAAATTGAAAAACAGGAGCGTGTGGATAATACAATAGAAGAAGCTGCTGAAAAAGCATTGCAAGTGCTAGAAGAAAGTTTACATGAACCTAGTGAACGTGGGGCGGGTTTTTCGACTACCGATGAAGCGCAAGATGAGGCGTTTGAAATACTAAAGAAATGCCTAATTGAGCTTAGTAAGTAGTATTACACACAACGTACAGCAATATGGTAAGTACGGCAAATTGTATGATTTCGGTTGGCATTAATAGCACTAAAATGTCGAACCGATATAAACTAAATTAAACGTAATAAAGTTGGCTAAACAGCATAACTGCCAACTGAATTATACAAAATGTTATGCGCTTTTATTCAAAAAATTATGGGAATAAAGAAAATAGCAAGACCAATTAATAAAGTTAAAAATGAATTTATTAAGTGGCTAAAAAATAACGATGTGGATACTCTTGACGTGTATTATGGAGATGATGATGACGACCCGAACGAATGGGATTATTATTGTTGCGTGAGTGGATTCGTGAACGATGTGCTTTATACTGTTTATTTTACGATATGGCAGGGTACTCAAAAAATAGAATATTTTGACGAAGAAAATAGATATGACGACTTGACAATACAGGCATTTTCGGATATGTTCGACCTTAATTGCGCATAACTCCGAAATAACGGAAACTTTAATGCCGTTTGATTAAAAGTTAACGCGCGTTTTAATGCGCGGAAATAAACAAATAACAAACCAAAACAAATTTAAAAAATGGAATTACCAAAATTAGAAGGAAAAGAGTGGAAGTTAATCGAGGGAACATTAAGTGATTATATAAATGTAGATACGGGTGACATTGTCCGAGTTAAAAGGCTGCGAAAGCATCGAGACAAAACCGGGGCGGAGCGAGTTAATCTGTTAATGAGCAATGGTGTTAACAAAATTAAGCGAGTAAAATTATTACAAACCATCAAGGAGGGGTAGCATGGGAAAACTGGATATTGATAATGTTCAAGCTCTTTTAACTGAGGAGCTTGCTGTAATTCCTCTCAAAAAAAACAAAGCTCCGGCACTGCCTACTGGCAGTAAATGGTTTAGTGAAATAATTCCAGATGATGATGAAAATCTGATAAATGAGTTGTTTGGAAATGCTGAAAAGATAGGATTGAAATGTGGTAGAATTAGCGGCAATGTAGAGGCAATTGATTTCGACGACCATAGCGGAGACCATGGAATTAAGAAGGTTTTTAAGGAATTCACTAGCAACCCGGAGGTTCTTAATTTGATAAAGTCTGGGAGAATACTTGTACAACAAACCCCCTCCGGTGGTTATCATTTAGTATATCATAGCGAGGTGGTAAGTGGCAATACAAAATTAGCCAAATGGAGTGATGGAGATGTAATGATAGAAACAAGGGGTGAAGGAGGTTATATTGTTATTCACCCATCAGAGGGGTACACATTATTGCGCAATGATTTTTTCTCGTTAGGAGAACCGCTTGAAAAAGAAGAAAGGAATCGGCTGTTTGAATTAGCACGCTCTTTTTCGCAAGAAGTAGCAAAGGGAAAAGGAAGTAACGAAAAGGCTAGTGATGATTTTTACGCCATAGAAGAGACGGACCCGATTAGCGTATACACTTTTTCCACATACGTGTCAGGTCCCGTCTCTTCGACTTCATCAGTAGCAACTAATGTTTTATCAGATCGCTGGAAGGCAAAGGAGGTGATCATTCCTTGGTTAACTA
>CAZCGV010000006.1:16449-23884 GCA_964498515.1 uncultured Methanosarcinales archaeon | reverse complement strand
TTAATCCCTCGCAATAAACATCTTCTATGTCGTCGTCTTCAAATATCGAACCAAACGAATTCATTATGTAGTTGAAATCTTTAATGAAGTAAATTGATTTAAGAACACTACAGGTTGCTTTTCCACCATCCCATGCAAGTCCTTTACAAGTTGTAAATCCTTTTGTGCTATCAAAATAATCAGTAAGTAAACAAGCAATAGTTGGTGCTCCTGCCGCAAGCATGTTTACTAATTCTTCACCAGAATTTTCCATAATTATTTCCCACCAAGAATTTATTCCTGTAGCTTTTGCATATGCACTATCGTAATATAAGCAATGTCCAATTTTATAACTTTCATCACAAATAGAAGGGTCCATTCCTTTTGCAGTAACTTCTTTAATACATTTATATTGTTTACACATAAGTTGTAATTCTTTTTTATCATTGTAAATTTTTGCAGGCCAACATGCACAACCATTTGCAATTATGTGGCTTCTATAGGGGTCGAGCATCCATGCACTGCTAGAAATTCCTGAAGAAACGTCTAAAATGGAATCAGATATTTGTTCAAATGCATATAAATTTCTACTGTCATGAATCATATTATCTTTTAGTGAGTTTATACTGATTGATGTTTGGTCGCTTTTGACATCAATATCTTTTTTGGATAGGTCTTGATAGCCTTCTACACCATCTTTTCCAAACCAACTTTCTTCTGTGGCAATATCAGATACATCTGCAACCATTCCTGCAGTATTTGCAGCAATAGAAAGTGTTCCACTCAAAGAACATTGAGCACAAGTATAATACAAACAAAACATTTTCAAAGTTCTATCAATTAAACTTCCACCTGCACCAGGAATTTTAGAAGATGGCCATAACCAACCAACCCAAAGCATACTATTTTCTAATCCATCACAAGACAACACCCACGCAGTATTCATTGCACCTTTTACTGCAGGAATGAGTATTGAAATGCCTCCCAAAACAGCATAAAGTACACTTTCAATACCACTTAAAATAGTTCTAATCATAGTAACTACGTTTCCTATATCACAAAATAATTCCAACCACCACAACCAATGTGTTTCATCATGCTCAATATCAACATACAATGAATGTATATCTTCTTTTAACTTACTCAATTCAGAACTAACACTAGCATTAATTCTGCCCATAGGCAGATTATACGAATTTAATTCAATATTCATATCCACTTTCTCAGGCAAAACATAACGAGTATATTGAGTTCTCAAATAAACATCAAAAGAACAATTAACAGGAATCTTATCACCCGCAACATAAGTAGATAAAACACCACCAAGTTCAGTAACAAGCAAAGCCTCCTTACCATTCAAATTATTCACATTAATAAAATAAGAATTATCTCCAGTTCCAAAATCAGTATTAATACAATCATCATGATTAACACCAATAACTTGAACATTAGAATTACTTATTCCAAAATTAAATGGAATATAAACTTTCATCGGAATAACTGAAGACACAAGCAAATCCACCGAAGGTAAAGTCCCAGTAATAACTGAAGAAATAAATTCAGGAGCAACATCCGATTCAGCTTCACAAACTTCAACAGTCTTAATCAACTCCAAAGAATTGCCTGCTAAATCAACAACTTCAACAACAACATCATCAGAAGTATAATAAGAATAAAAATTTCTAACATCAACTTCACAAATAAATATTTCACCTTCTTTCACACATTCCTTTTCAAAAGATTCCACACCAGAAATATTTTGTGTATGTGCAATGATTTTTAATTTAGGCGAAATATCATCCGTTACATTAACACTAAACTTAGCTGTTTCTCCGGCATAAACACAAGGATCTTCAACAACAAGACCTCCAATTTTTGAACTAAACACAAGAGGACTAATATTAACAGGCAAGACATTATCAACAATAACTTTGCTTTCAGTAATTCCACTAAGAGGAGTTCCCAAAGCATCCGTACTTCCACGCACTAAATTAATTTTTCCTATGTTTCCACTACTACCTTTACTTACAGTAACCCACACAGAACAAATTTTACTAGTATCACTTTCATCATCAGAACACACCAAAGGTTTTTGAGTAGTTTGTGCAGATAAATCCGCAACATTCAAAGTAATGAATTGAGGAACAATATCAGCATCACCAGAATTAATATCTAATTGAATTTCATTAACACCGTGATTAACATAACATCTAGTTTCACGATCAATAATAACACAGTGTTCTTTAGTAGGACCAAACCAAGTAATCTCACCAGCAACCTCAACAACATCAAAAAGTTTAGTTAAATTTTTTATCTCAACATTTCCAGAAAAGTCTGTCGCTTCAATAGTTACAGTAACAGAATTCTTTCCAGGATTCAACAATAAATTTGGAACAATACAAGTATACATAAAATCTCTTTTAGAACAAATAGCACTTAAATCATAATATTCTCCACTTCCTGGAACACGAGGATCACCCGCATATTGAGGAGCAACATTAACTTCACCCGCATACACTCGCACAGAACTTAAATTATCTTCCATAACATCAAAAGACATAGTAGAAAAAACAATAAATTCAGGCTTCAAAGAAATTTTATCAACTTCCTCCTCGCCCATTAAAAATTGCAATCTATTTTGAATTTCAGGTTTCTTAAAATCAACATATTTAGAAATATCGCTTTTCTGAAAATTTCCCAAAGCATCCTCAACAGTTAAAGAAAAAACAACATTCCCAACTAAACCTCTACCATCAACATCAATAACTTCAGACATAGAAGATTTAGAAATCGAATTAACAACTTGATACAAAACTTCCCCATTAGCAGTCAAAGAAACTTTCTTAATTCCAGAACCAGGCAAATTAGTCGAAGAAGCATAATCAATTAAATCATATTTCAAAGTTAAATTCACACCATTAAAAAGAATTTCATAATTATTTATTTTAGGAGCCACGCCATCAACAATAAATTTCTTAGATTCTATTGCGTCCTCTTTAAAACTCAAAGTATTCTCAGAAGGTTCCAAAATCGAAGAAGAAAAAGTATGTGAACAAAAATAATTTCCCGAAGAACCAACACAATTCATGGGAACATAACCAGTTCGAGTAGAAATATTAACTAAACCTGTGGAATTAATTTCAATAGTCGTAACATCACGAACTTTTCTAAAACCATCTACCCCATCAGAACCAAAAATCTTAATTGAATCCACTCTGGCATAAAGAGGAAATACAAACATTAACGAAACAATAAGATAAAGCATACATAATGAAATAGTTTTTTTCCACACCAAATAAACACCCTTAAACACAGAAACGAGAAAAGATAATTTATAAAGCTTTCTTATTATATAGAGAACCCTTGGATTTTAGACGCTTTTTTATGTTTTTCAAGCATACGATAAACACCCTTATGTAATGCACCGCCAAGCAAATCTTCAATAGCTTTTCTAGCAACAGCAACATCATCAATGAAACCAATAATACCTATAGTCTTACCATAAACAACAATTTTAGTTTCAGTTATTTGTTCAATAGTCTCTCTAGCTTTACCATTTTTACCAATAACTCTTCCCCTAATTCTAGGCAAGTGCTCCTTGTTTTTTATATAATCCAAAATATTCAAAAGTTCAAAAGAATAATCTCCCTTCAATAATTGCATAGCAATTTCAGGATTAAACCCGCGAGATATGGCCCTTATAATGTCTCTCAACACAAAAAGTTTCAAAGAATCCTTTCCCGTAACAACAACATCTCCTTCTTTAGAATCAATATCAATTTTAGCCTCACTTTGTTCTTCCAATTCCTTCTTCAAACTGCCTTCTTTACCAATTAAAACGGCAATTCTATCCCTTGGAACTTTCAGTTCATATGAGTATTCATCCATTTTTAAAGAGAATAAGAGTTTATTTAAAAAGCTTTACTTCTTAGATGCTATGATTTTTCCGAAAATTTCATCAACAGAAGGCATAACAACATCGAATCTTTTAAAAAAATTACACATATTTGAAATATCTCGTTTCAATAACTCGGGAGCATTCCCTGCTTCAACAGAACAACTTTGAGAAAAATCAATAAAAACAGGACGTCCATTCTGCATTAAAATGTTAAATTCAGACAAATCACCATGAACAAGACCCTTCTTAAACAACTTATCCACATTAGAAATTATCTCTTCAAAAAGTTCAGTCGCATTTTTCAATTCAACATCTTTAATCAAAGGAGCGATCTTTCCATTCTCAGTAATACATTCCATAACTAAAATGTTGTCCTTAAAAGCATAAATAGATGGAACTCGTATAACATCTCTCGCTTTCAACAAATTCCTATATTCACGTTGAGTCCAAGCAAAAATAATTTTTCTTTTATGCCCTTTTAAAAAAGAATATCTAGGATCCTGAGAAATATACTCATACATTTTATTAAAATTACAATTCTCTAAACGATAAATTTTAATTATAACTTTAGATCCATCTTGTTTCAAAGCAGTAAAAACATTTGCTTCCTTACCAGGTCTTAAAGTTTCAACCAATTCATCAAAGAAACCTCTGCTAGCTAATTTTTTCAAATTAAGGTCAGTAAACTCATCAAAAGCTCCACCATGAGTTTTCCATTTCTCTCTAGTAATCTTTGCCACATAGTTTTAGAAATTTAAAAAGTATATAAATCTAATCTCAAAAATAACACTGACGTTGTTTTCTGCATTCTGATACCTGCCTCCCAGTATTATGCTTGTGGAGATTCCATGAGTGAAACGAATGGTGCCAGAAATTAAAAATTTCTGAGCATGAACGATAGAGTTCAAATCTAGATTTAAGAAATTCATTAAAATAAGAATAAAAGTGAGCCTGTGGAGATTCACTGAGCGAAGCGAATGTGTGCGAGAACGATAGTGACCGCATGTTCAAATAGAAACAGGTGAGCCTGTGGAGATTCACTGAGCGAAGCGAATGTGTGCGAGAACGATAGTGACCGCATGTTCAAATAGAAACAGGTGAGCCTGTGGAGATTTGAACTCCAGACCACTCGATATCTTCTAAGAACATTAAATATCCTTAATATCAGTCGAGCACTCCACCGGACTAAGCTACAGGCTCATAAAAATGGCGCCTTCGACCAGGATCGAACTGGTGACCTGTCGGTTAACAGCCGACTGCTCCACCGCTAAGCTACGAAGGCAATAAAATTGGAGAAGAAGTATTTAATTTATAAAGTTAACCATAACATAACTTTAAACCATTCTAAAAAGACGAAAAATATATAAATGAACCTAATACTATTTTATGTAGGTGTTAGTGTGAAAGAAGATATATCAAGACAGACTTTATTGGTACTAGTTGTTTTAACACTTGTTGTTTCTATGTTAAGTTTATTTACTGTAATGGATGTTTTAGACCAAAAAGCAACTAATTACATGCCAATATCTCAAACATCAACACCGTCTGAAAACACAAATAATCAAAATCAAGAACTTCCTCCAGTATCATTGACTGGTAAAGTGATATTAAATATAAATAACGGAGTATAAAAATGAACGATATTTCAAACAGAACTTTAGGATTATTCCTGGTAATTGCAATGGCAATATCCTTAGGTGGAACATTAATAGTTTTAAATACAACATCCACAGGAATAACTGGATATGCAACAAACACAACTACAGGATATGTTAATCTATCTGTTCTTTCCGCAGTTTCAATAACAATAACTGATGCAACAATCGATTTTGGTGTTTGCGACTTGTCAGGAAGAGCAACAACATACGTAAATAGTAGTGCTCCAAATACTTCTTTTCACAATCAATATTGTAATAATTCCGTTAATTGGGATGAAACAAACGGTGATTGGATTACAGTTCGTAATGATGGAAACGTAAACGTAAACTTAACAGTTAAATTCAGTTACAATTCAACAGACTTTTTCACGGATCCTGATAATCCAGGAGCATCTTGGTATAAATATTGGACTGAAAATGCATCTACAACTCCAGGATGCGTAGGTAGCGTTCAAACAAATTCTTTAGTTAGCGTTGCAGATACCGAATACAATGCATGTACAAACCTTTCATTTGCACAACCAAATCCAGGAATAGATTTATACATAGAAGCAAACATGACTTCAACAGTAACTGAAACTGGAAACAGCATGACTCTAACATTCACAGGATATGAAGCCTAGGTGAAATTAGTTTGAAACCTATTTTTTTTATTTTAATTTTATTACTTTCTGTTAATTTAGTTTCCGCAATAGGAATTTCTCCTCCATCATATAGGACCCAATTCCAAGATCATAAAACAGAAACATTTTCTTTCATGGTTTTTACACACGATGGTGCAACAAGAATCAACATATCTCTGGACGGAGCATTAGCAGAATACGCAAAAGTATCTGAATCTTTATTTAATTTACCAGCAAAAGGAAGCAAAACAGTTCAAGTTACAATAACCTATCCAGCATACGAAGATTTAACAATTTATGGTCAACAAAGATTAAATGTTCGAGCAGAAGAATTACCTCAAGAAGGAGCAGGATTCAGCGCAGTAACGGCAATAGTGGGACAATTAAGAATCTCAATACCAATTCCAGGAGAATATGGTTTAATAAATTCTTTCACAATTGATTCAGTTGAAAAAGGAAAAAACACTAATGCAAATATTGTTCTTTATAACGGTGGAACGGAACCTCTAATTGGAAAAACTGCAGAAATAAACATTTATTCACCAACAGGAGAATTTCAAGAAAAAATAAAAATTTCAGATATTTATATTCCTCCACAACAAACATTAGAAATTAAAAAAGAAATAAAATCTCAAAATTATATCGAAGGAAGATACACAGCAGATTTATTCTTCAATTGTTCAGAAACTCAAGAACCCATAAAAGCAAGCACAATATTTTTCATAGGTGCAACAGACATAGTTTTAGAAGAGTACACTAAAAATGTAACTCGTGGAAAAATTAGTCCCGTCGATTTAGAATTTCAAAGCATATGGGGATCTCCTCTAAACGCAGTAAGAGCTTCAGTAACCTACAACGGTAAAACCCAAGATTTACCTGTACTCGATTTCGAACCATTTGGTAAAAAAACAACAAAGGTTTATTTAGATATACCTGAAACACAATTCAACACAACCAGCGCAGAACTAAATCTTAAAATACCTATAAACGACAATCAAGTAAAAGATAAAAAAATAGATTTATTTTTCGAAGTTTTAGAACCTGCACCATCCAAATTCACATTCGCAGTATCAACAAACATAATATTAATAGGAGTAATAGTATTATTAATACTAATATTATTAACCATTAACATATACTTACTCACGAAAAAGAAAGATGACAAAAAGAAATCAAAATAAATTAAAAAGAATACATATTTTTTTAATAGTTCTTTTAATATGTTTTCTATTTTCAACAACATTCATATATTGCAAACTAAACTTATCTAAACCAAT
>CAZCGV010000006.1:10020-16349 GCA_964498515.1 uncultured Methanosarcinales archaeon | reverse complement strand
AACCTTAATTTTAGTTTTAATAATAATAATTTTAAATATAACTATATTCACTTCATTAATAAAAACAAATCATCCCACAGGACAAGTTCTAAATATGACTGGAGATGCAGAAGTTCGTTTAGAAGTTTCAAGAATTTTAGCAATTTCTTTAATTCAAAGTACAATAAATTTCGGAACATGTAGCGCAAATTTAACAAAAGGATATTCCATTCTAGATAGCAATCAAACAATAAACCAAGTTGACAATTCAGATTGTATTCTAGGAACCTTCCCGGACTACTTAATTGTTAGCAACACAGGAACTGTTAATGCGAACGTTACCATTAAAGTGGATCAAACACCCGAATTCTTTTTCAACAACGAAGATTCTTGGTTTGCGTACGCAACAATGAATTACTCAAATAGTTCAACTTGCTCTGGAGAATTACAAAACACATATTACACATTAACAACTGCAAATACAAATCACGTAGCTTGTTCAAGATTATATCCTTCAAACGAATTTAACTTATCGATGAAAGCAAACGTTTCAACAAATGCATCTGGTGGAGGATATCTTTCAATAACTTTCACAGGAACAGAAGCAGATTAAAGTGTAAAGTTTATATATCAAAATATTATAATTATACCAATGAACTTAAGAAAAATAACTTTTACTTTAGTCTCCATATTCTTAATAATCAATATTTTACAACTATTCTTAATTCAAACAACCACAAACAACATAACTGGAAAAGTAACTGGTTCAATGCAAATGTGTGTTAATTATCAACCGGAATTATTTTATCCATGCGAAACAACAATAAATCAAAGCACTAGAACAAATCCCTTCAATTATACCTGCCAATTAGGAATGGATGATGAAGATGATGCTCAAACACATGTTTTCTCATATTATGGTGATTTAGAGTTATCGTTCAATACTATAACTGGATATCTTAATTTTACACCAACACAAAGTAACGTAGGAGTATATCCCTTAACATTCACAATTGAAGATTCATCTGATTGTGATAACTCACAAGATTCTTTAAGTTTTGACTTCACTATTTTAGATATAAACGATCCTCCTGAATATTACAAAACAATGAACAACATAACACTGGTCGAAGGAAGCACATACAGAGGTATTTACCTTAACAACTATTTTAGAGATCCTGATGGAGATGAACTAACATATACCTCAAGCATAATCGGTCCATTTACAATAACTATAACGGATTATTCGGAAATAATTATTTCTTCTACTAGTTGTGGTTCAGGAAGCGTAATATTCACAGGATGGGATCCAGATGATGCATCGGATGACACCATACCACCAATAGAAATAACTATGTCTTGTACTGCTAGACCTGCATCCGAATCAAGCGGAGATTCATCCGGTAGCGGAGGCGGAGGCGGAGGCGGAGGAATGGGCTTCTATAAACCTTGTACTTCAGAATGGGTTTGTGAAGATTGGTCAAGATGTTTAATAAACAACTCACAATACAGAGATTGTGTAGATATAGCTAAATGTAACTCAAACGATTACTTAAGAACATACTGGCGAAATTGCACATACGTTCCACATTGTATGAATAACATACAAGATGAAGATGAAGAAGGAATAGATTGTGGAGGAAAAGATTGTGAACCCTGTCAAACGTGTTACGATAAAATTTTAAATAATCAAGAAGAAGAAATAGATTGTGGAGGCCCAAATTGTCCAGCATGTTTTAATTGTGACGATAACATAAAAAATTATGATGAAACAGGAATAGATTGTGGAGGCCCAATTTGTCGACCTTGTGAAGATCATTTAGCAACTCCTTTAATTTCAAAACCATTCATAATACAATTACTATATCTTCTAGCATTAATAGCATTAATAATTGGAATAAAGTTAATGTCAAAACCACTGAAATCAATTTACGGAAGACTTTGGTTTTTATATCATAGAAAACACAAAAAAGAAGTTTTACTTACTGAACCACAGAAAATTGAATTCCTAAAAGAATTAGTGAAAATAGAACTAACATTCAAACAAAAATCAATTTCAGCATATGTCCAAACCGAAAAATTAACTAACCAAATAAGATTTATGTTCGAAATAATAATTGGATTTCAAGACAACTTGCAAAAATCAATAAATAAAATAAATTCATTAAACGTTTTAAAAGTAGTAAGATTATTATTAGTACAACAACACGAGTTAATGTATTTCCTAGAAAAACACTCACACATAACTAAACTCGAATTACAATTAAACATGGAGTTATTTAGAAATTTAATTTTAAGTATTGCACCAACAAATAAAGACGAAATAAAACGAAACGTACAAGAAATAGAAATCACACAAAAGCAAAATATCTTACTTTTAAAACAAGAATTATTCAATTCCATACTGGCATTAGAATATCATCAAGTAGATTTAGCACAAGAAAAATATCTTTTAGCTTTAAAAATATACAACAAGTTATCTCAACAAGAAAAAGCACAAGTATTCACCTATTTAAATCAAACATTCAATTCAATAGATTACTTCTTAAAATATAACTAATTCAAAACGTATTTAAATGAATACATGTACAAAATACCATGACAAAATCAACCCCGCCCATAATAAAATTAACAAATGTATGGAAAACATACAAAATGGGAGAAACTCAAGTTCATGCATTAAGAGGATTGAACTTAGAAGTATATGAAGGAGAATTTGTGGCAATTATGGGAAAATCCGGTTCAGGAAAAAGTACGGCAATGAATTTAATAGGGTGTTTAGATATCCCCACAAGCGGAGTCATAGAATTAAATAGTAAAAATATTTCATACATGTCTGAATCTTCATTAGCGCAAATTAGAGGAAAAACAATAGGATTTATATTTCAAAAATTCAATTTAATAAATACATTATCGGCAAAAGAAAATATTGTTTTGCCCTTAATATTTCAAGATTACTCTTTAGAACAAAGAGAAAAAATAGTTAAAAAATTACTTCAAATGGTAGAATTAGAAGATAGACAAAACCACAAACCAAACGAATTATCTGGCGGACAACAACAAAGAGTTGCAATCGCAAGAGCTTTAGCAACAAATCCAAAAGTAATTTTAGCTGATGAACCAACAGGAAATTTAGATAGTAAAACAGGAGATAAAGTTATAGATTTTTTAAAAACACTCCATAAGGAAGGAAAAACAATCGTAATGGTAACTCACGATGAAGATTTAGCAAAAGTTGCTCAAAGAATAGAAATATTGAGTGATGGACAAATAATAAAACATAAAAAATAATATTCAAAGGTGAAAAAAATGAACAAAAAAATATTTTTGATTTTAGGTTTGATTTTAACATTAATTTCCTTACAAGGAGTTTATGCTTGGGAATCAACACAACTAGAACTATCTTTAACAAGATATGAACCTCTTCCTGCACAACCAGGACAATATGTAACCGTATATGTGCAAATAGAAAATGATGGTTCTATTGATGCAGAAGATGCAGTTTTAGAAATACTGGATTCATTTCCTTTCGAGGCTGTTTCAGACCAAGACCGAATTAAAAATTTAGGGATAATAAAATCTCAAGATAGTTACATAACTAATTTCAAATTAAAAGTAGATTCAAACGCAGTAATAGGTACAAATAAACTAAAAGTAAGATACACTCCAGATAAAAATTCCGATTTGTGGATGACTAGAGAACTTTCAATAGAAGTAAAAGATTCACAAGCAACATTAGGAATAAATCAAGTAGAACTTTCACCTGAACAAGTACTTCCTGGAGAAGAAACAGAACTAACACTAACAATAAAAAATTCTGCAAACGTAGTATTTAGAGAATTAAAACTAAAATTAGATTTAGAAACAACTACTACAACAGATTTACCATTTGTACCAATGAATAGTGCAAGTGAAAAACAAGTTTCATTATTAAAGCCAGGAGAATTAACAAAAGTTTCATTTAACTTAGCAACCTATCCAACATCCACCCCAGGATATTACAAAGTGCCTTTATTAATTTCATTTTATGATGATGAAGGAAATTTACAAGAACAAGAAACCATAATTGGTGTTGTAATAAGTGCATCCCCTGAATTAAAAATAGTTTCAGAGCACATAGATGAAATAGTTAACCCAGGAGAACTAATACGTATAAAATCAATAAACAAAGGAATAAATGATTTAAAATTTTTAGACATTGAAGTCCAAGCCTCTGAAGATTACAAAATTGTTTCTCAATCAGAAAGTTATATAGGTGATTTAGATTCAGACGATTATCGAACAACAGATTTTCAAATAGATTCTAAAAAAAATCAATACGAATTAATTATCAAAGCAACTTTCAAAGATGAAAATAACGAAGAATATCAACAAACATTCAACGTTCCAGTAAAAATATTAGAACATAAAAATGGAAAAAGTGGAATTTCTTTTGGTACAATATTCTTTTTAATAGTTATTGCAGGACTTGGATATTATATATATAAAATAAAAAATCCAAAAAAGAAAAAACTAAATTAATTTTTTTATTTTTATAGGACTAAATTATGAATCTAATAGAAGCATTCAAAATAGCATTCAATCACATGCTTTCTAGACGTTTACGTAGTTGGTTAACTCTACTAGGTATATTTACAGGAATTGCGGCAGTTGTAGCACTAATAAGTTTAGGACAAGGAATGCAAGACGCTATAAATGACCAATTTGCAGGATTAGGAGTAAATACCTTAACCGTTCAAAATGCAGGAGTAAGTTTTGGTCCGCCAGGAACAACAAACTACGCAACCTTAACAGATCATGACGTTTCCATAATCTCTAGAATTCATGATGTCGATTACGTAATCCCAAGATACATTCAAATGGCCATATTAACAAAAGGAGATATAGACATTTATGGTTACGTTGCTTCAATGCCGGGTGGAGAAGAAGATAAAATTTTAATGAAATATAGCGGTATTGAATTAGAAGACGGTGTAATGTTTGAAAAAGATTCTACAAACAAAATAGTCTTAGGAAATTCTCTTGCAAATAACGACGATTATAAATTTCAAGTAGGAGACAAATTAATATTACAAGGAGAAACATATCGGGTTTCAGGCATATTAAAAAAGAAAGGTAATCCAACAATAGATGGAGCAGGCCTAATCTCAACAAAAGCATTAGAAGAATTATTTGAAATAAATGATGATTACGATTTATTATTTATAGTGGGACATGATGCTGCAAAAATAGACCAATTAAAAGAAACCATAGAACGAACCATGCGAAAAGATAGGGATCAAAAAACAGGCGAAGAAGATTTTAAAATCTCGAGCATGAAAGAAACGATAGACACATTAAATAGCATATTAACAACAGTACAGGTTTTACTCGTGGGAATCGCCGCAATTAGTTTAATTGTCGGCGGAATAGGAATCGCAAATACTATGTATACAGCAGTTTTAGAAAGACGAAGCGAAATAGGAATAATGAAAGCCGTAGGCGGAACAAATAAAGATATTTTGTCATTATTCTTAATCGAATCAGGTTTATTAGGAACTGCAGGAGGATTAATAGGTTTAATTTTAGGAATTTTAATTAGCAAATCCGTAGAATTTGGAGCAGCACAATATTTTGGAGAATCAATTTTAAAAGCATCCATACCGCTAACATTAGTTTTCGGAGCCCTATTATTTGCATTTTTTGTAGGTGCAATTTCAGGAACTTTACCAGCATACTCCGCGTCAAAAATGAAAGTTGTAGATACAATTAGAAATTAAAATGATAAAAGAATATTTTAAAATGGCCTATAATTCGCTCAAAAGGCGAAAACTTCGTTCAGCATTAACTTTATTAGGAATAGTTATAGGTATAGCTGCAGTAATTTCTTTAATAAGTTTAGGTCAAGGTTTAGAATCAGCAATAGACGAACAATTTGAAATGATTGGTAGCGATAAAATATTCATACAACCAAAATCTGCGTTAGGTTTAATGGCAACAGGAGAAACAACAAACCAAATAACTACAAAAGACGAAGAATTTCTTTCCTCATTACCCGGAGTTAAAGCTACATCAGGATATACAATGTATAGTGGGAAAATAGAATTTCAAGGAGCAACAAAATATTTTTTAATTGTATCCATACCTCAAGAAACACAAAAATTAAAATTAGTTTCAGACATGATGGGTATCGAATATGTTCAAGGAAGAGCATTATCTTCAGGCGACAAACAAGCAATTACAGTGGGGTATCATTTTAATACAAAAAATTTATTTAATAATAAAAATATGGGCGTGGGAGATAGAGTTACAATTAATGATAGGAAATTTTCAGTTGTAGGAGTGCATGGTCCAGTAGGAAACTCACAAGA
>CAZCGV010000006.1:0-9920 GCA_964498515.1 uncultured Methanosarcinales archaeon | reverse complement strand
GTTCTTGAAAGACATAAAGAAATAGGAATAATGAAAGCAGTTGGTGCAAAAAATTCAGACATATTCAAATTATTCTTAATCGAATCAGGTTTATTAGGCTTAGTTGGAGGAACCATAGGAGTTCTAATAGGAATATCTTTAGCAAAGGCCGTAGAAATTTTAAGTACGATGGCACTTGGAAAAACATTTTTGAATGCATATTTTTCATGGCAATTAATTCTCGGAGCCTTATTGTTTGCATTTATTCTAGGTGCTTTGGTAGGGTCACTTCCAGCACGTTCAGCTTCAAAATTACAAGCAGTAGACACATTAAGAGACGAATGAACCAGCATGCAGAAAACAGAAAGCTGCTTACCTCAGAAAACAAAATACATTTCAATTTAAAAAATATCCTTCAAACTAAGGTTTTCTATTAAAAATATTAAACAACATATTTTTTTTACCTTTCTCTTCAACAAGCTCTTCTTTTTTAACACTAATAACTTCTTTAGCTTTCTTTGCTTCTTCAGGATTATCTCTTTCCCAAATTAATTTATCTACAGTATCTTTTAGTTTATTAAAAACACTATCCATATCCGAAGAACTTAATTCAGTTGGATTCCAAAGCATGTTCAAACCATCATTTTCCTTTCTAGCGACAACATTCAATTCAAGTTTAGAATCTCCTTCCGTAAGAAAAATATTCGTACCATGCGCACCAATCAATTCAAACAAAGCAGTAGCAGAATAAGATGCACCAAAAAATAAAGTACTAATCTCCTCATCACTCAATTCACTTAAAACCTTAACCTTGCGAACAGGACTAACAATAACGTGTCCTTTAGAAATAGGAGAATCACTCAAATCCATGGAAATCAAAGAGTCGGAAAATAAATGATTCATTTTTTCACCTCATTCAATTTCTTAGATAATTTATCAATATTAACATCCTTAAAAATTTCTTGAACATCTGGCCTTGAACTCAATAATTCTTTAAAGCTAACAACATCATTCATCAACAATTCTTTAGCTTTAGGTTTTTCATCAAAATACTTAAACACCTTATTTTTTTGTTCTAAAGGATCCGAACCCAAAAACACTTCAGGTTTAGGTTTTTGAATTTCTTCCTCAGGCAATTCATTCAACTTCTCAGATAATTTTTCTAAATCAACACCTAAAAATATATTCTTTAAATCATCATTTTCAGAAATTAATTTTCTAAATTCATCAGGACTTTTCCTTAACAATTCACGAGCATCTTTATTCTCTTCAATTATTGCAAAAACCTTTTCTCTTCTTTCCTCTTCACTAATTTTAACTTCAGGAACCAAAGTTTTACCTTCTCGCTTAGCATGATTTTTCATCATAATTTCTAGATTGTTCTTCAACGAAGAAGCAATATCTTTTTGAAAAGAAACAAATTCAGAATTAACAGGAAGATCTAAGAACGTCAAATCATCATTTTTCTCCCTAGGAATCAAATGAAATAAAAAATGAGGTGATTGTTGACCCGCAACAGCCCCATTAGCAATAAACAAACTAACACTAGAACAAAGCAAAGCCTTTTTCAAAACATTTGAAAGAAACTTAGTTTGTACAAATAATCTTTTAAAAACATCTGGAGGAACTAAAGGCAAAATAGGATAATGTTCTTTAGGCAAAATTAAAATATGTCCTTTAGTTGCAGGCCGAATATCTAAAATAGCAACAATTTTGTCATCTTCAAAAATCTTCTTAGAAGGAATCTCGCCAGAAATAATTTTACAAAAAATACAATTTTGCTTTTGTAAGGCACTTATCTCCTCTGGACTCATCTTTTCTAATTCTTCTTGAGTGACCATGTCTAAATTATGCCCCAATTCATTTATAAATTTATACCAAAAAAGACCTAAAACAAGAGGTAACTTACATTCATTTTATTCCCAGTCGTAACGTTTATATAGGGCAAAATATTTCAATTAACTAGATAATGTATAATCGCTATAAGTAAGTATTTAAGCATAAATTATCAAAATCAAGGTGAAGAAATGACTGATGATTATCAAGCAAACAACATAACTGTTTTAACTGGTTTAGATGCCGTAAGAAAAAGACCTGGAATGTACATAGGTTCAACAGGTCCAAGAGGATTACATCATTTAGTATATGAAGTAGTTGATAATTCAATAGACGAAGCTATGGCGGGTTTTTGTAAAAGAATATTAGTAACTTTAAATGAAGATGGAAGTGCAACTATTGATGATGATGGAAGAGGGATACCGACGGAAATGCATAATCAATATAATATGTCTGCGGTAGAAGTAGCAATGACTAAACTTCATGCAGGTGGAAAATTTGACAAAAACACATACAAAGTTTCAGGCGGTCTTCACGGAGTTGGAGTTTCATGTGTTAATGCATTATCTTCCAAATTAACTGTAACGATTCATAGAAAAGGAAAGAAGTTCAATCAAACATATGAGCGAGGAAATCCTGTAACGCCCTTAAACGAATTGGGCACAACTGAAAGAACAGGAACAATTGTAACTTTTTATCCTGACGTAGAAATCTTTCAAGAAACAATAGAATTTCATTACGATACCTTAGCAAAAAGATTTAGAGAATTAGCTTTTCTAAACAAAGGAATAAGAATTATTTTTCAAGATAAAAGGAAAAAAGAACCAATTACAAAAGAATTCTATTACGAAGGCGGAATAAAATCTTTCGTTGAATATCTAAGCGAAGGAGCACAACCTATTCACGAACCAATCTTTTTTGAAAATTCCAAAGAAGAAGTAGAATTAGAAATTGCTATGCAATACACAGAAGCCTATTCCGAAACATTGCTTTCTTTTGTAAACAACATAAACACAATAGAAGGAGGAACTCATGTTTCAGGATTAAAAACAGCATTAACACGAGTAATGAACACATATATTTCTGCAAATCTTCCAGACAAATTGCAAATAAAATTATCAAGCGAAGATGTACGAGAAGGAATTGTTTGTGTAATTTCAGTTAAACTTGCAGAACCTCAATTTGAAGGTCAAACAAAAGCAAAATTAGGAAATTCCGAAGTTAAAGGGTTAGTCGATTCAATAGTAAGCCAAGGTTTAGCAACATTCTTAGAAGAAAATCCCAAAATTGGAAAAGCAATTGTTGAAAAATGTGTATTGGCAGCAAAAGCAAGAGAAGCGGCAAGAAAAGCAAGAGATTTAACTCGTAGAAAATCTGTTTTAGAAAGTACAACCCTTCCAGGAAAATTAACTGATTGTTCAGAAAGAGATCCTGCTAAATGTGAAGTCTTTCTTGTAGAAGGAGATTCTGCGGGGGGAAGTGCGCGTCAAGCAAGAAGTAAAGAAACACAAGCAATCTTACCATTAAGAGGAAAAATCTTAAACGTAGAAAAAGCAAGACTTCAAAAAATACTCTCAAGCAATGAGATTGTTGTTATGATTTCAGCATTAGGTGCAGGAATTGGAGAATCATTCGACATACAAAGATTAAGATACCATAAAATAATTGTGATGACTGATTCAGATGTAGATGGAAGTCACATAATGACATTGTTATTAACATTTTTTTATAGATACATGCCAAAATTAATTGAAAATGGACATGTTTATGTTGCACAACCTCCATTATATTTAATTAAAAAAGGTAACTCAAAACAATATGCTTTAAACGAAGATGAAAAAGAAAAAATAATATCTGATTTTGGAACTGAACAAGGAATCTCTTTACAACGATACAAAGGTCTTGGAGAAATGAATCCAGAACAATTGTGGGAAACTACGATGGATCCAAAAACAAGAGTCTTAAAGAAAATAAAAATAGATGATGCAATAGAAGCAAATAGAACATTCAACATTTTAATGGGTGGAGATGTAGAACCACGTAAAGAATTTATTGAAAAGAACGCTAAACTTGCAATGAATTTAGACATTTAATAAAATGGTATTAGAAAATTTAGGAAACTCTTTAAAAGAAAGCCTTTCAAAAATAACCAAATCATTGTTTATTGATGAAAAACAAATAAATGAATTAGTTAAAGAAATACAAAGAGCACTATTACAATCAGACGTTAATGTAAAATTAGTTTTCTCAATAGGTAAAAAAATAAAAGAAAGAGCTATAAATGAACAAACACCGACAGGACTTTCAAAAAAAGATTATCTAGTTAACATAGTTTACGAAGAATTAGTTTCCTTGGTTGGAAAAGGCAATAACAAAATACAAATAGAAACAACGCCATTTACAATAATGTTGGTTGGACTTTTTGGAAACGGAAAAACAACAACCGCAGGAAAACTAGCTTATTACTTTAAAAAACGTGGAAAGAAAATTGCAATGATTTCTATAGATACATGGCGACCAGCAGCATTCGAACAATTAAAACAAACTGGAAACTCAATTGGGGTGCCTGTTTTCGGCCAACCTGATTTGAAGGACCCTGTAAAAATATATAACAAATTCAAACCAGAACTAGCAAAATATGATTTAATTATAGTTGATACAGCAGGACGAGACGCATTAAACGATGAACTAATTGAAGAATTAAATGCAATAAATTCCGCAATAAAAGCAAACGAAACCATCTTGGTGATGAATGCAGACATAGGACAATCTGCAGAAAAACAAGCACAAGCATTTCACAATTCATGTAATGTCACAGGAGTAATATTAACAAAACTAGATGGTACTGCTCGAGGAGGAGGAGCACTAGTTGCATGTTCAGTTACAGAAACCCCAATAAAATTCATAGGAATCGGAGAAAAAGTAGATGCCTTCGAAGAATTCAAACCAGAAGGATTTATAGGACGACTTCTAGGAATGGGAGATTTAGAAACACTACTCGAAAAAGTTCATGAAGCAATAGATGAAGACCAAGCAAAAGATCTAGGTCGAAAAATGCTAAAAGGAGATTTCAACTTATTAGATTTATACCAACAAATGAATTCAATGAAAAAAATGGGTTCACTTTCAAAAATAGTTAATTTAATTCCAGGCATGGGAAAATTAAACATACCTAAAGAAATGCTTGAAGGTCAAGAAGAACGAGTTGAAAAATGGAAATATCTTATGGATTCCATGACAAAAGAAGAACTTGAAGATCCTGATGAAATCAAAGGAACTCGCTTAGAAAGAATTTCAAACGGAGCAGGAATACCTCTTGAAGAAATAAGAACACTTCTAAAACAATACAAACAATCCAAAAAAATGATGAAAATGATGAAAGGCATGGAAGGTTCTGAAAAAGATATGCAAAAAATGATGCAAAAGATGCAACAAAAGAAAGTTAAGTTTTGAAGATTTTTTGAGGTTTTCATAAATTCAAACCATGCAGAAGATGATGCAGAAAAAGATGAAATTCTCTAATTAGGATGAATATTTAAGATTGCTTAAAATTTGAATAGAATTTTCTTCTCTTTTTTGAATAATTTGAAGTTCATTCTACCTTTGTCATT
The DNA here is from genome assembly GCA_964498515.1 of uncultured Methanosarcinales archaeon. Lineage (GTDB taxonomy): Archaea > Nanobdellota > Nanobdellia > Woesearchaeales > SKGA01 > JAQUYS01. The sequence continues at coordinate 4,494 of CAZCGV010000006.1, read as the reverse complement.
GTTTATATAGGATGCTCGGAAGATGTGTTACAACTAATTAATAAGATCTAGAAACCAACTAATAAAATATGCAATTAATCCTGCCATGATTAAAGAAATAATTATACTCACTAAAATATTTTTATATTTGAAACATATTTAATTGTTAAAATGAATGAATTGGCAAAAAATCTATTAAAAGAATTAACAACTAATAGTAGACAAAGTGATAGAGAGATTAGTAAAAAACTCAACGTTACTCAACCAACTATTAGTAGACTGAGGAATAAAATGGAAAAAGAAGGCTTAATTCAAAATTATACTTTAATTCCTAATTTAGAAAAGTTAGATGTAGATTTTGTTACATGTATTACACTTCAATGGAAAGATTATTCTGAAGTTAAAGAGTTAGAAAAATTTACTAATTTTCTTAAATATGATAAACGAGTTTTATTTTCAGCTTCTGGTGAAGGATTTGAAGACAAAACTAAAATTATTCTTGCATTTCATAAAAATTACAATTCCTATGAATTATTTTTGAGGGAAATTAGAACTAAATGGAAAGATCACGTTAAAAGTATGGATTCATTTTTAGTTTCAACTAGTAATATAATAACTAATTTCGATTTTAATATTATTAATAGATTTGATGAATAAATTAATTAAATTATTTTCCAACACAAATATTTAATTTCAAAAAATTTATATAAAACGAACTTTAAACTGATGTCATGAGCATATTTAAACCTGTTATAAAACCTAGAGAATTTAATTTGAAAAGAAGTTTAAGACTTTTTGAAGTAACAATGGCAGGCGTTGGTTTTATACTTGGAGCAGGAATATATGTTTTAATAGGTGCGGTAGCATCGCTTTCTGGAACAGCAATATGGATATCTTTCATTTTAGCCGCATTAGCCGCAATATTATCTGGTTTAAGTTATGCTGAATTATCTTCTATGTTTCCTGTAGATACAAGTGAATATACTTATGCAAATGAAGGATTGGGTAAAGGTTTTGGTTTTTTCACATATATTTCTATGATTTTAGCTTTAATAACTGGAATATCTGCAGTTGCATTAGGTTTTGCAAGTTATTTTAGTGCATTGACAGGATTTTCAAACATCATATTAATTGCTTTAAGCATAATAATTTTATTCGGAATTTTAAATTGGTTTAGCGTTAAACAAACTGCAATAATAAATTTAATTTGCACAATTGCGTCAATTTTAGGTTTATTAATAATAGTTGGTTTAGCTTTCTTCAAAACATCAACACCTGTTGATTATTTAATCATGCCTCAAGGAGTTTTAGGGGTTATAAAAGGTGCATCGCTTATATTTTTTGCATATATGGGTTTTGAAGGGATTGTAAAATTGTCTGAAGAAACAAAAAATGCCAGAAGAACAATTCCAAAAGCAATTTTATTATCTATTTTAATTTCAACAATAATATATCTTGCCGTTGCCGTTGCATCAATTAAAGTTTTACCTTGGGAGATACTTGCAAATTCTTCAGCCCCGCTAGCCGATGTTGCTGCGGCAGTTATGGGAAATAAAGCATTTTTACTTTTAGGCATAATTGCATTACTATCTACTGCAAACACAATTTTAATAGGAATAATGTCTTCTTCCAGAGGATTTTATGGTTTGGGAAAAATATTTAAAAAATTTACTTTTTTCACAAAAATAGGAATAAGAGAAACGCCTACAAGAGCAATAATAATAACAGTTATTATTTCATCAATATTTATATTTTTTAAAGATATATCGATAGTTGCAGGATTTACAAATTTTATGGTATTTTCGACATTTATAATTATGAATTTATCAATCATAAGATTAAGATATGTACAACCCAAAACTGTAAGAAAGTTTAAAATACCGTTGAGTATAGGAAAATTTCCAATACTACCTTTGTTTGGTTTATTAATTTCCCTATTTTTACTATTTAATTTAGAGCTAATGAACATTTTGATTGGCTTTTTAGTCAGTATTATAATACTTGTATCATATTATTTTTTATATGTGAAAAAAAGTTCACAAACTATTTAAATTAATTAATTAACTAATTTAACAAGGTGTATTTATGGAATTAAGAAACGAAATTGCAATAATCACAGGTTCTGCAAGAGGAATAGGCAAATCCGTTGCTATTGAAATGGCTAAAGAAGGAGCTAAAGTAATTTTGTGCGATATTGATATTGATATGTGTGAAAATGTTGCTGATGAACTAAAAGAAATGGGTTATGATGCTCTACCACTTGAATGTGATGTTACAAATAAAAAAGAAATAGAAAAAATGTTAAAGAAAGTAATTAAAAAATATCAAAAAATAGATATTTTAGTTAATAGTGCCAGTGAAGATGTTATGAAACCTTTCTTAGACACTACTGAAAAAGAATGGGATTTAATCATTTCAACAAATTTGAAAGGAATGTTCTTACCAACTCTTTTAACAAGTAAAATTATGGTGGAACAAAAAAAAGGTAAAATAATATCTATATCCTCTATTGCAGGTGATGTAGGATTTATGTATGCCTCTGCATTTGGAGCTTCAAAAGCAGGAGTTATAAATTTAACAAGAGAACTTGCAATAGAATTAGCAGAACATAATATAAATGTTAATTCAGTCATTTCAGGAATACTTCCATCTAAAATAAATCAAGATATAAAGAGTGATAAAAAATCTAAAAAAGCTTTACTAGATCACATACCTTTAAAAAAATTCGGAACTACGAAAGATATTGCAAGAGCAGTTATATTTTTAGCATCAAATAAATCTAATTATATAACGGGGCACAATTTAGCTGTTGATGGTGGGTGGCTTACATATTAAGGTATAAAAATGAAAAAACTAAAAAATAAAATTTCAATAATCACAGGATCAGCTAATGGAATTGGAAAATCCATTGCATTAGAATTTGCGAAACAAGGTTCAAAAGTTGTAGTTTGCGATATCGATTTAATTAAAGCCAAAGAAGTTTCTAAACAAATTAAACATTTAGGAGGAGATTCAATTGCGATTAAATGTGATGTTTCAAATAAAAATGATGTACGCAAAGTTGTTAAAAAAACCATAAAAGAGTTTGAAAGAATAGATATATTGGTGAACAACGCAGGAATATCAATGATGAAACCTATAAATGAAACCTCAGAAGAAGAGTGGGAAAATATCATTAATATTAATTTAAAAAGTGTTTTTTTATTTTCCAAAGAAGTTTCATCAACAATGATTAAACAAAAAAAAGGTAAAATAATTAATATAAACTCTATAGGTGGTGAAGTTGGTATTTTAAACGCGTCAGCATATTGTTCATCCAAAGGCGGTGTTGTTAATTTAACCAAAGAACTGGCAATAGAATTATCACCACACAACATTAATGTAAATGGAATTGCACCAGGGATCATTACAACAAAAATGTCTGAAGAAATGTTAAATGATGAAAAAACAAGAAAAGAATTATTATCAAATATTCCTTTGAATCGTTTTGGAACTCCTGAAGAAATTGCAGATGCTGCTGTTTTTTTAGCATCAAAAGATTCAGATTTCATTTCAGGACATAACTTAGCTGTTGATGGTGGATTTCTTACATATTAAATTATGAAGTTTTAATCTATTTTTTTAACTAAATTTAATGCGCATTATTTCTCAAATGTTAATAATAAGATAACATTTATATATTTCTTAAATTAAAATTTATCGATTTAAAATGAATAACAAATTAAAAATTAAAAAACTAAGCGAAAATGCAACACTACCTGAATATACTTTAGATTCAGATGTATGTTTTGATGTTAGAGCACTTTACAGTGTTAATCTAAAATCAATGGAACAAAAAGAAATTAAAACAGGATTAGTATTGCAAATTCCTGAAGGTTATATTGGTTTAGTTAGAGATAGAGCTGGAATTGTAACCAAATTAGGTTGTCATGTAATTGCAGGAACAATCGATTCATCATATAGAGAAGAATTCACCGTTTTAATAATGAATTTTGGTATGGATGAAGTACAAATAGAAGAAGGAATGAGAGTTGCACAAATTTTAATAGTTCCTGTAAATAAATTAGAAATAGAAGAAGTAAAAGAAGTTACAAAAACAAACAGAACTGGAAAGAAATTTGGAAGTACAGGTTTAAAATAAATATTAAAAAAAATACAGTTGTAATCAAAAATAGATTATGATTTTTTTATTTTTAATTTCTAAAATGTCGACACAGCCCTTCTGTCTGAGAAGCATCTTTTAAAAAGGCGTAGAAGAGGAGTCTCTCCTTTCACAGGTGAGTATCCCTCCTTCAAAAAATTATCGAAAAATATTATTGAATTATATTAATATATTAAACAACATAAAATAAAAAATGATGAGTTTATTTTTACAGTTAGTCCACAGGCAGTTAATAAATATTTGAAAAAAATAGCTTACGAAGTATTGAAGATCGGTGAATTAATAGATCGCAGAAAACTAAAAACAGGATCTTATTACTACTACATAAAAGAAGGATTAACACTTTATGATTT
>CAZCGV010000005.1:28381-31292 GCA_964498515.1 uncultured Methanosarcinales archaeon | reverse complement strand
AAATTAACCAAATATGAATTGTGGTGGTCTGTTCACATTTTCTATAATTACCGTTATTGTTTTAGAAACTGTGTTAACTCCATCGCTTGCAGTTATTGTAAGTTCGTACTCTCCTGCGTCATCATATGTTGTTTGGTATGTTAAATCTTTCATAAATCCATTCGCACTAATAGTTATTTCATCACCATTTGGATCTGTAACTGTTACTGGTAATTGAATTAAATCTGTTTCTTTATATGTTAATACGTCGTCAATTTCAATTACTGGCGGTAAATTTATTTGATTTATGTTTACTTTAAATGTCGCTTCTGTTTCTAAATCACCATCTGATACAATTACTTTTAATTCGTGTGTTCCTGCATCTCCAATTTCTGTTTGCCAAACTCCTTGGTTGTTAAATTGTTCAGGATAAATTATTGTAACTTCATCACCATCTAAGTCTTCTGCACTAACTGTTAAAGTTAAACTTTCTTCCTCGGTTAGAGTGAATTCAGTCTGCGTTAGAGTTATACTTGGTGCTCTATTTGTATTTTCTATGGTTAATTTAATTTCAGCCATTGAACTTTGTAAACCGTCTGATGCAACTACATTAATTGAATATTCTCCTGCGTCATCATATGTTGTTTGATAGGTTAAACTTGAAATGAATCCTACAACTTTATAATCAACTTGCTCTCCTTCTGGATCTGCAAATGAACATGGAATTTCTAAGAAATCGCCTTCTTTAACGGTAAACTCTAAAGGACATGTTATTACTGGCGGTCTATTTACTGCATCTACAATTACTTTGATTGCTTCTGTCGTTGTTAAAAGTCCATCTGATGCACTAACTGTTACAATATAGCTTCCTGCATCTCCAATTTCTGTTTGCCAAACTCCTTCGTTATCGAATGGTGTTGAATATTGATAGTTGATATCATCGCCATCGGGATCTTTTGCTTCTATATTTAGATAAACTTTTTCTCCTTCTTTAACATTTATTGTGAATAATAGATTTTCATCAGATATATTTTGAGTTTCATCTAAGGGATTTAACTCTAAAATAGTTGTGCTGTTATCTAAAACTAAATCTAGCGAGTCAATCATTTCAGAATCTGAAAGATTGGAATTGTTTGTCGTTGTCGGAAAATAAGTGTCTATAACTGAACAGCTTGTCAATAAAACTGTCATCAACATCATAATTATAATTGTAGATTTCATCTGAACATCCTCTTAAGCCTCCCTCTAAAATCACTTATGCGCGTTTATTTATAATAATTTCTATTTTGGAGTGACTACAAAAGAAGAGATTTATAAATAAAAATTAAATTAAAGAAATTACTTTATCGACGGAAGTTGCAACATCCACTCCTTTTTTAGTTAAAACTAGAACTTTTAATCGCCCTTTTTTTTCAAAAGTTACTAACCCTGCTTTTTGCATATCTTGTAATACTTTTACAACATGTGAATATGTGCAATCTACTGTTTTAGCTAATGAGGAAGCGTAAATTTCTCCTTGTTTTCTTAAGAGGTTTACTAACATCATAGCAGGCTTCTCACGAAAGAAAACTGTAAATATTTTTTTGGATTTATTCATTTGATTAACCTACCTTTCCAAACGTTATTTTGGAATGTATATTTCTGAAAAGTTCATTCATTTTTAAACTTTTCCAAACACCCTCTTAAAATAAAACGTATTTTGAAACTATAAAAAATATTTTTTTAATAATTTAAATACTTTTCGTCACCCTGTCCAGTGAGTAAAATGACCCTACTGGGAAAATCGAAACAGAACACAGCATTCGGAATTCAGAATGCAATTTCAGTTTTTTCGAACCCAGGTTACAAGCTCTTTGCAAAGCAAAGTATGTTTTCATACTTTAAATTTACCGCAAGCTTGCGTCATATCCAGACTAAACTATAGGGCCACTTATGTATTATAGAAAAAGAAATTAAAATATAAATATATCGAGAGAAAAATTAAATATTTTCATCCAGGTCGTTTCCGCCACGATAGATTTGTGCAAATCCAGGAGTTACAACTATGTAATCCTCACCAAAACCTGCAATGTCTCCATTGATAGCTTCGCATGTTTTCTTTATTTTATTTATTGATCTTTTTAATTCAACCAAATCTTTTTCTTTTATTGGTTTTATATTAATTAGAGCAATAGTGTAGGATTCTCTTAGGGAATCAATTATTCCTTTAACATCTGCAAAATCTTCAATGACAAATGGTCTAACGATTACTTTTTGGTCCGAATTTAAATCGGAATGAGTATCTAATTCTACATATTCATCTACAGATTCAATCATATCGTCTTCATCGAATGATTGTTTTTTTCTTGTAAAAAATTTTTTTATCATAACCACAGCACCTCAACAACTAAGGGAATTTAATATTATTTGAGAGTATATGCTGTTTATAAAACTTTCGCTGTTTAAAAAATAATCCAATAATCTTTTAAATACTAAGACGTAAAAGAAGTGTATGAAAGGTGAAAAAGTACTTTTAGTTATAAGAGATGGTTGGGGTTATAGAAAAAAACATGATTTGAATGCAATTTATTCTGCAAAACCTAATTTTACCGATTTTTTAATGAAGACTTATCCAAATACATTAATTCATGCTAGTGGTGAATGGGTTGGTTTACCTAAAGGCTACCAAGGAAATTCTGAAGTTGGGCACATGACTATTGGTTCAGGAAGAATAATAGATCAATCTTTATCTAGAATAAATGAATCCATCAAAGATAAATCTTTCTTTAAAAATAAATCTTTTTTAGATGCGATAAAGAATTGTAAAAAACATAAATCATCTTTACATATTATGGGTTTACTTCAAGAAGAAGGAGTTCATTCTCATTGGGATCATTTGTATGCTTTGTTGGATTTGTGTAGTAGAGAAAAATTTTATGATGTTAAATTACAT
>CAZCGV010000005.1:15086-28281 GCA_964498515.1 uncultured Methanosarcinales archaeon | reverse complement strand
GAAAAAGGTATTTTTTGTTGCTATGACTGATTATTATAAAGGTATGAATTGTAAAGTTGCTTTTGAAGAACCTTTGATAAAAAACACTCTTGGTGAAGTCGTTGCTAAAAATAAATTAAAACAATTTAGAATTTCTGAAACTGAAAAGTATGCTCATGTAACTTTTTTCTTTAATGGTCAAGTTGAAAAACCTAATTTGTATGAAGATAGATTTTTAATACATTCTCCTAAGGTGGCAACTTATGATTTGAAGCCTGAGATGAGCGTTTATGAAATTAGAGATAAATTGATTCCTGTATTGAATGAAGGAAAATATGATTTGGTTGTTGTTAATTTAGTTAATGGGGATATGGTAGGACATACAGGAATTACTTCTGCGATAAAAAAAGCAGTTAAATGTGTTGATGATGTATTGGAAGATGTTATTAAGGAAGCTTTAAACTCAAATTATGTTTCTTTGATTTTTGCAGATCATGGAAATGCTGAAGATCAGAGAGCTCGGTGGAAAACTTCCCACACTACAAATAAAGTTCCGTTTATCGTTGTTTCAAATAAAAAATTAAAATTGAAAAAGGTTAAAGATGCCTCTCTTAGAGATGTTGCGCCAACTGCATTGAAATTATTGGGAATTACTAAACCTAAAGAAATGAGTGGTAATTCATTGATTTAAAATGGAAGGGAAAAATTTTTCTGAATCGGGTCTTTTTGAATATAATGGTTTGAGAAAATATTTGTTGGGTTTATTACAAATAATTGGTTTGTCTCTTATTGGTTTGATGATTGTTTTATATTTTATATTTTTTAAAGATATGGCATTATTTAATTTTTTTGAAGGGATAATTTCTTCAATTTATAATGAGATTACTTCTAGTAGTTTATTGGGTGTTGTTTATGCTTCGTTTGTAGGTGGTTTGTTTTTTGTATTTTTGCCTCTTGAAGTTTTATTTGGTGTTTTTATAAGAAATAATAATCCTTGGGCAGTGTTTTTTATATTTTTATTTGGGCTTTGTGTTTCATATGGGGCGGATTACTTTATTGGATTGAAATTTGGAAAGTTTGTAAAACACTTAATTGGGGCTGAAAAATTTTATGAAACGAAGGGAATATTAAATAAATATGGTAAGTTTGCTATTTTCTTTTTTAATGTGCTTCCTTTACCTTCGCAACAATTAGCAGCCATACTCGGTGTTTTCAAATATAATAAGGCAAGATTTTATACTTTTTTTTTAATTGGTCAAGTTACTAAGCTTTTAGTTATAATGCTGATGATGGGTAAGTTATTTTAGGAAATATTTAAAAAGAAGAATGAATTATGGTGATTAATATGAGAACAAAAAAAGTTGAAGATACAAAAAAGATTTTTTCTAAGAGTCATACTCTTTTGAATACTTTTGATTTAAGAGATTTTAAAGGGAAGAAAGTTTTAGCAAAAAATGGTCTTAAAGTTGGAAAAGTTTCGGATTTTGTTATTGATAAATTATATACTATTATTTCTTTAAAAGTTAGGAAGGGTTTTAAATTTTTTTACATTGACACTTCGTTCATAGATTCTTTAAGTAATAATGTTGTTAAACTCAATATTATTCCTGTAGTTACAAATATTGGTAAAAAAGTATTTGATGTTGAAGGGAGATATGTAGGTAAGGTTGTTGGTCTTGTTAAAACTAATGCGAAGAATGAATTTAATGGTTTAATCGTTAAAAAAAGATTTTTCTTTAGAGGAAAGACAATAAATAAATCAGATATAAAAACCAATGATAAGAATATTATTTTAAAAATTGAACATGTGAATTGATATGAAAACTATAACTTCAGACGATATTTTAGGAAAGATTGCCTTAGATACTAGTGGCGATGAACTTGGTATTGTTACTGAATTACATATTGATAAAGAGAATAAAACCATAACTGGCGTTACTATTGATCAAGGATTTATGAAACCTTCTTTATTTATTGGAATTAATCACATTTTAAAATTTGGTATTGATTCAGTTATGTTAAATAAAGTTCCGTATGAAAAAATAAAAGGATTGATTGTTTTGGATGACAAAGGGGAAATTTTTGGATATGTTGATGAAGTGAATGTTAAAAAATATAAAATTGATTCTATTATTGTTAGTAAAACTAAAGTCTCTTCTAAAAAATATATTGTAACTGGAAAAGATATTGATAAAATTAGTTCTGATGTTCTTTTGAAAAAAGGATTTAAAGCTAAATTAAAAGAGTAATATTATGATTCAAGATTTGAAAGGAATTGAAAGGAAAACTCCGACTAATGAAATTTGTGTTTCTGAGTTTGAAAAAATTAGAACAGATTGTTTGATTTTTGATGTTAGGTCTCCTTTGGAATTTGATGAGTTTCATATTGTTGGAAGTATTAATTTGCCTTTGTTGAAAGATGAAGCAAGAAAAATAGTTGGAACAATATATCGGCAAGCAGGTCAAGAGGAAGCAGTTAATCAGGGGTGGAAGGAGTTTGAGAAAAACTTTAAAGGTTTAATTTCTAAAGCGAAGATGGAAATTTCTAAAAATAAAAATGCTCAAAAACCACAGTTTTTGGCACCAACTAAAATTGGTAAAAAAATTGTTGTTTATTGTGCTCGTGGTGGCATGAGAAGTGGAATTGTAACTAATTTACTTGAGCATATTGGATATGAAGTTTATAGATTGATTGGTGGAATAAAAGAATATAGGAATTCTTTGTATGGTTGGTTAGATGAAATTTTAGATGCTTGGAAACCTAAATTTGTTGTTCTTGAGGGTATGACTGGGACTAGAAAAACTGAATTAATTCAAAATTTAAATGTTGCTAAATTAGATTTGGAGGATTTGGCAAATCACAGAGCTTCAACTTATGGAGGTGTTGGTTTAAAGGAAAGAAGTCAAAAAATGTTTCTTTTTCTTCTTTATGAGGAATTACTTAAATTAAAAGATTGTGATAAGGTTGTTGTTGAGGGGGAGTCTAAAAAAATTGGAAAAATATTTTTACCTACCAGATTATTTGATTTGATGTTATCTGGAGATTTTATTCATGTTGTTGCATCGGACGATGTTCGTATTAATCATATTATTAAAGAGTATTGTTCTTCAAAAGAGAAAGTTGAAGAGTTGATGGCGTTAACTCCTAGGTTGGTAAAATTTATTGGGAAGAAAAAAGTTGATGAAGTTGTTTCTTGGTTTGAAAAGGGAGAATATTATTTGGCTGTTGAATTTTTGTTGTTGGGATATTATGATAAAGTGTATAAAAACTTTGCAAAAAATTATGTTTTTGAGATTTCTACTGATGATTTAAAGATTGCAAAGAAAGAGTTAGAAGAGTTCTTAAGTTAAATTTATAAATAACTTCTATATTTGCAATCGCACAATGAAAACTGAAAAAACTAAATTAAGTTATGCAGAAATTTTAAATGGAATTAGTGGAGCTTACAAAAGTACCCTTCCCCACATTGAAAAATTGATTTCAAAAAAGGAAGCGGGCGCATATGTTAATGAATCTACTTTTTCTGCTCTGGAAAAAGATTTAATCACGGCACTTCAAGATGTAAAGTGTTATGATTGTAATACTGAAATAACTGAAGTACAAATAGACAAAATGATCCGAATTGCAGAGAAAGGGGTACGAAAACCTCGAATTGTTAAAAAATTATATTCTATTAAGAATGAATTTGAATCTAGAATTTATGGAAAATAAGTTAACTTTATTAATTATTTTTCTTTCTCTTTTTCTATGGCTTTAAGAGGATTCGAAAAAATCAGTAAACACGTAGATAACCCCGACATTATTTTACCTAAACGTTCAACAAAACATTCTGTTGGCTATGATTTTTTTCTACCGCACGATATTCAAATTCCTGCTGGAAAATTTGTTACAATACACACAGGTATAAAATCGTTTTTTCAACCTGACGAAGGATTATTTTTTTACACTCGAAGTGGCTTGGGTTCGAAGAAAGGTTTAGTTTTGAGGAATAATGTTGCTGTTTTTGAATGTGATTATTACAACAATTCTGGTAATGAGGGTGAAGCTATAATTACTTTGTTAAATACTTCTGATGAGGAAATTATTCTTAAAAGAGGAGATAAATTTTGTCAGGCTGTTTTCCAAAAGGTTCTTTTTGGTGATGATGAAGTTGAAGAAGAGAGAAAAGGCGGTTTAGGACACACGGGTAATTAAATATATAGATAAATTTTATAAACTTCAAAAATTTAAATTCTCTTAAATTGACTCAAGAGGACAATTATCAATTTGATTTGATGAAAAAAGACCTTTCTAGAGTTTCTTATGGCACAATTCACATGGCCTTAGCTTATCTTCGAAGTTCAAAAAGTTTTGGAGATTCTGATTTTTCCGAATTAAAAGATAGATTTAAAGAAGGAATTGAATTGATTGTAAATCGTTGTTCTTCGAAAAATCTTGTAGGAGATTTGAAAGAATTGCGAGAATATGCTTTAAAATTTTCTTGGAGAGAGGAATCTTTGATAAATCAGATAAATGATAAGTTTAAGGCTTTTGAGGCTAAATATTCTTAGTAACAACATTTAAATAATCTTATTTTCTACACGATGTTATGATTTTTAAAACTAAGACTGCAACTATGCCTTTATTAGCTACAAACATTGTTTTCTTTGTATTTCAATTAATTTTCACAGGTTTTACTGAGGCTCTTATGCTTTCTACAGCCGACATACTTACTCGTCCGTGGATTTTAATTACATCTATGTTTTTACATAGTGGTTTCGGACACTTATTTTTTAATATGTATGCTTTATTGATCTTTGGACCTCTTTTAGAAAGTCGAATTGGAAAGAAACGATTTTTCTTTATGTATTTCTTGTCTGGTTTAGTTGCAAGCATAGGTTACTCTTTGTTTATGCCTAATTCTTTTGCTTTAGGTGCGAGTGGAGCAATTATGGGTATGTTGGGAGTGACTATTATGTTGTTGCCTCATCTTCCAGTTTTGTTCTTTTTTATACTTCCTATGTCTTTAAGAACTGCAGGAATAATTTTTGCATTGATCGATATATTTGGTTTATTTAACCCAGCCAGTGGCGTAGGTCACTGGGCACATTTATTTGGTTTAGCAACCGGTTTACTTTATGGTTGGTATTTGTTGAAGAAAAGAGATAAATTTAAAACAGCATTTAATACTTTAAAGAAATTTTCTCAAACTGTAGAAGTTAAACCTGAGCATAAAAAAAAGGTTAAACCTGAAGTAAGGGATGCAGATTTTTCATATTCTGAAAGCATTCAATTGAGTGATGAGGATATTCAAAATTATTTAAAGAATGGTCGATTATAAAATGAAAGGACAAGTAAATCAAGTTTTTACTATTATTTTTTCTTCTATAATTATAGTTACTTTAATTCTTCTTTCTGTTTCTGGAATAAAGTTATTGTATGAAAATAAATGTGATGCAGAAAATATTGATTTTAGAACTGATTTGAGTGATTCTTTGAATAATTATAAAACGTATGGTGCTTTACAAAAGCATTCTATTAGTGCGCCTTGTAATGCTCAGGTTTTGTGTTTAATTGATTCGGAAACAAGTTATATTTTTGATGAAAGTAGAAATGTTCTTCCTGCTAACTTCCCTTTACCTTTAGCAGGAGCAATTGAAGCGTTTCATGATGGAAATAAATACTCTAAAAATGTTTTTATTTATGACAATCAATTTATTTATGATTTGGATTATATTGAAGGAATAAAAATAGATGACGATAATAAAATTGTGTGTATTCAGAGAAAGAATGGAAACTTTGAATTTTACTCTTTAGGTAGAGGCAATGGTGTTGAGATTTATTCTGAAAACAACATTGTACAAAATGCTATTTTAATGTCTTTCTTGAATCCTTATGAATCTTATCTTACTGGAAGTGATACAGAGGTTACTGTTTATGTTGATGGAAATAGAATTCCCGCGGGATTAGATATTGATGAAATACAAAAACTTGCTTCAAAACAAATTGAAAATATTGCAGTAACACGCATTGGACCTGATGAAGATGGAAATTTAATTTATTCAGTTACAGGAAACACTTTCAGAAATTTATTTGGAATCTTTCCATTACCTGTTGGAATTCAACAACAAATTAAAAGTGATGGAGAAATAACTGATACCACGAAATCTTGGTGGAGTGTTTTTACGAGGAAATATTAAGATGGCTACAGAAGAATTAATTAAATGGATGAAAGACTCTTTATCTAAAGGTTTTAGTAAGGAGCAACTATCTCAAAAATTAATTCAAACTGGATATGATGAAAAAACAATTACAGAGTTATTTAATCAAATTGAAGCTTCTCAAAATATATCTTCTCAACCAACTCTTGAAGTAAAAAAATCTAATTGGTTCTTGAATATATCTTTATCTTTGTTGTTTGTGGGATTAGTTATCGGAGCCATGCTTTTTTTTAGTAGTGGTAATGAATCTTTGTTAGTTGACTTAGAAGATGAAATTCCGCATCCTATTTTAAATTATTGTTATAATTTTAGTTCTAATTTAAAGTCTTGTTCTCCTTATACTTGTGAATTTGCACATTTAGTTACTGGTGAAACATTAAGTAGGGAGATAGTTGGAATCCAAAATGAGAGTTGTATTTATTCTGAACGAATGTTGAATGGTTTGTATATGACTTGTAAATGGAATGTTTCTGAACTTAATCTTATTGCAAATGATTTCGAGAATATGTCTCCTACTCAAGTTTTGATTTTATTAAACACAACGAATTATTTGATTAACGGCAGTGAACAAAATTTAATTCAAGAAAGTTTAGCGTCTGGAGAATGTATTGTTTCTTAATAAACATAAACTTCCAAAACACCTGCTATTACTACGATTAGTATTGAAAATGCCAACAATAGAGATGCGTCTTTTACAACTTTCATAAAATTAGGAGAAGAAAATTTTTCTGCTAAAATCATTTTAGAGATTATTCCTCCTGTGATGGCTGCTCCAACGTAAGAAAGTCCTTCTGTAACCATATGTGGTAAAAATGGTCCTATGCTTTTGAAGAACCCTATGATTGGACTTGTGCCTTCGCCTATTGCAGTTTGAACTATAAAAAATGTAAATACTGTTCCCCAAACAGATGCATTCCATGTTAAAAAAACAATTGCTCCTGCACCATAAAAAAATGATAAGAGTAAACAAGCCATAAATACAATTAGATTGTTTTGGAGTATGGATAAAAACATTGATTCACTTTGAATTGCTGCGCCAGTTATTCCTGCTACTCTTAATTGTGGTGCAAACATTTTCAGTATTATTGGTGAGGGTATTAATATAGTCATTAAACTATATGCAAAGAATATTCCCAAGAATAGTAACATGTATGTTTTGAATATTAATTTATGATCTTGATATAGTGATTTTAGAGAGATTCTTTTCTCAGATGTTTCTATTTTTTCTTGGGTTTTTAACAATTTTGCGATAGAGGGGACTAAAAGTATAGATGTAAAATATATGCTCATTAATCCTGTGCTTGATGGAAAGATTAATTTAGCCGTTATTAAACCAATTATTGTGAATATGAAGCCTAGAAAAAACGCATTAAATTTGCTTTCTAACCAAGTTAGTTTTATTATGTCTTCAAATACCACAAACTTTTTTTATAAAGGAAATATTTAAACCTTTTTAATCAAAACCTATAAAAAGCCAAGATTATTCCAATTACTGATTAAAATGGCTATAAGAAGTCCAATTGTCTCTGTTTTGGGTCATGTCGACCATGGTAAATCTTCAGTTCTAGATGCAATTAGAGATTCTAATATTCTTGCTACTGAGGCAGGGGCAATAACTCAAGCAATTGGTGCGTCTATTGTTCCTGTTGACACAATTAAATGTAAATGTGGCGATTTGCTTCGAAAGATGAATATTTCTTTAAAAATTCCTGGATTGTTGTTTATAGATACTCCTGGTCACGCTGCTTTTACTTCTTTGAGAAAAAGAGGAGGAAGTTTAGCAGACATTGCTGTTGTTGTTGTTGATATAAATGAGGGGTTTAGACCTCAAACGTTTGAAGCTATTGATATTTTACGTGCAGCTAAAACTCCTTTCGTAATTGCTGCGAATAAGATTGATATTTCACCTAATTATAGAATTCCTCGAGAAATAAATACACCAATTTTAAAACAAATTAATAATCAAGAACCTAAAGTTATAACTCATATTGAAACTAAGTTATATGAACTTGTTGGTTCAATTCATGAGCGATTCGGTATATCTGCAGAACGTTTTGATAGAATAGATGATTTTACTAAACAAATTGCAATAATTCCTATTTCTGCTAAAATGAAATTGGGATTGTCTGAATTATTAATGGTGATTAGTGCTTTAACTCAAAAATATCTTGAAAATAATTTGCAATTAGATGTTTCGGGTCATGCTAAAGGTTCTATTTTAGAAGTGAAGGAAGAGCAAGGTCTAGGCACAACTCTCGATGTTATTATTTATAATGGTACTTTAAAGGTTGGCGATTGTGTTGTTATTGGGGGTATTGATAATCCTGTCGTTACTAAAGTTCGTGCTTTGTTTGAACCAAATCCTTTAAGTGAAATGAGAGATAAAAAATCAAATTTTAATCCTGTTAAAAAAGTGATTGCTGCTACCGGTGTGAAACTAAGTTGTCCTGATATTGATGATGTTCTTTCTGGAATGCCCATTAGGTCATGCGAAAACAACATTAAAAGTATTGAAGAAGCAAAAATTGAAGTTCAAAAAGAAATTGAAAATGCAAAAGTAAAAACGGTTTCGAAAGGAATTTTGATTAAAGCAGACAATATTGGAAGTCTTGAAGCTTTGGCCCATCTACTTTCTGAAAAAAACATTCCTATTAGAAAGGCTTTGGTTGGACCTATATCCAAAAAAGATTTGATTGATGCAGAAGCGAGTTATGAAGAAGACCGATTAAATTCAGTGATTCTTGGGTTTAATGTGCCCCTTGAAAAATCTACTGAAACTGTAAAAATAATAACTAATGATGTTATTTATCATATTATTGAAGATTACGAAAAATGGGTTGAAGATGAAAAGAAGAAGCTAGAACAAGAAAAAATAAAAGATTTAATTAAGCCTTGCAAAGTTAAAGTTCTTCAACATTGTATTTTTAGACAATCTAATCCTTGTATTGTTGGCGTGGATGTTCAAATGGGCATTCTAAAACAAAATATGGAAATGATTAAGAAAGATGGTTCTAAATGTTCTCATATAAAAAGTATTGGTTCTGGTAAAGACAATTTATCTTCTGCAGAAAAAGGAAGTCAAGTTGCAATCGGTTTACCTGGAGTTACTGCGGGACGGCAATTAAATGAAGAAGATGTTTTATATTCAGATCTTAATGAAACTCAATATCGTGCATTAAGAGATAATAAGAAATTTTTAAGTGAAGATGACATTGAATTGTTAAAAGAAATTTCAGATATTAAAAGAAAACAAAATCCACTTTGGGGTGCGTGACTGAGAGCGGAAGTCAGGAAGCGGAATGCAGAATTCAGTAAGGCATGCAGAAGGAGATATTCATTACAAAATTCAGAAGATTACAATGATAAAAAAAATAGAAATCCTAAATAGTAAAGATAAAAAACACTTTCTACAATTAATTAAAGATATTTATGGAATCAATGAATTAGTTGAATTGGTTTATTTTAAAGAAGAAGATAAGTTATTTATTGCCAATAAATCTTTATTTGATTTTGGTTTTGATGAATATCGAGTTAAATCTTTGGGTAAGTATATTGGAACTTTTATGAAAGATGGTTTCAGATTCTCTATTGAAGGGTCTCAGCTTTTTGGACAGTTAGCAAATAAAAACATTTTTAATATAACTGAGGAAGAACGAAATTTGTGGATTTTGGGAGAAACTTTAGTTTGTAATAATTCGGATTTTGAAGATCAATATATTTTAGTGAAATGCGGTAAGGATTTTATTGCGAGTGGAAAAGTTAAAGAGGGGAAAATTTTAAACTATATTTCTAAAAATCGAAAATTGAAAAAAGTTTTTGAAAATGAGGATTAAACTAATCCACCAAATAAACTTGCTAAGATTACCATAAATATTAAATAAAATATTAATGATCCGAAAACAAACAAAGGTATATATTTTAAACCATTTCTTATATCTCCTTTTTCAATTATAGAAATTATCATTGAAGAACCGGTTGCAATTATTGCTAAAGCGAATATCGAGAAATTTTTAAAATTGGAAATATCCAAATCATTGCTAAAATTTAGACTAGAGCCTGCTGAGGTTGATGAAATTGCACCTCCTAGTGAAGATGTGAATCCTAAAATTATTTGAAGTAATTGGTAAGCTAATGCGAATAAAGCAGGACTGATAACTATAACTATTGCTCCAATAAATATTATGTATGCGATGGTCGCTGCGGCCATTTCTTCTTTTAATGCACGAGTTTTCTTTAATGAATCTATTACTTTGTCAATTACAACTACAATTTTACCTCCGCTTGTTATTTCTCCAATAATTAATTGTAAATTTCTTTGTAATAGGGGAGATTGATATTTATCTGCAAATTCATTTAGCGCCTCGCTTAAATCGTTTCCAGTCATAACTCTTTTAGAAACTAAAGTCATTTCTTCGGCTAATAAACCAAATTCAGGTCTAATTGAAGACCATAATGATTGTTCTAAAGATAGTCCTCCTTTCATATTTGTAGATACTAAAACTAAAAAATCAGGAAGAGCCAATTCAATCTGCTGGGTTCTTTTAAATATTTTAACGTTAAAATTAAAATATATGGCAATCATGGTCAATGTTACAATGAGTCCTTGTATTAATGTCCATGCAAGAAATGATAATATGAATGACAAAATCATTCCGGATCCTTTTATGAAATACGGGTATGCTAAACTTAGGAATGTTATGTATGTTAATATTGCAGTTACCCAAAAAAGAATCCCGAAGAATTTGTACGGAACTTTTCGAATTCCTGCTTTTGAAAGATAATTACGTAAATTTGAACGGACATCTATATTGAATATTTTTTCAGGCACTAAAGCTTTTCCAAATTCTTCTAAAACAGTTATTATCATTTTATACTTCCATGTTTGGTCTTGCAGATCTAAATAATGTGATAAACATAAATTGTATTGCTGCCAATATTAATGCAATTATTAAAAATAACATCATGTCGAGTTTTATTGAAACTAATGAAGCGACTACTACAAAAAGAGTCATTCCTAAAGAGGGCACAATTATTGCTAGAAGCATGAAAAACATTGTGAGACTTGATAATTTTTTTCCATATTTCATTATTTCCAACATTTGTTCATCTGAAATTTCATCTAATGTTGCATCTAAAAATTCTGTGACGTCGATTCCTATTTTAAGCGCGTTTGTCATTTGAAACAATATTTTTTTTAAATGTTTTGAAGGACAATATTCTGTGGCTTTTTCAAGAGCATTCTCGATTGTTGTTCCTAATTCCATGTCTCGCATGATCTCGCCGAAATATTGGGATGCAACACCATAACTTTTTGAAGCTTCTTCTATTGCGTTAATCAAAGGAGCTCCGCTGTTTAGTTTTATTAATAAAAATCTTCCTGCAAATAATACTCCTCTATCTATTTCTTTTGCTTTTTTTCGAATTGAAACTTCTACTTTTTTAATACTGAGAGTATAAAAGAAAAAAGTTGCAACTACGCCTAATACAATGGGCATACCTATTTTGGGTTCGTTTTTGCTGAAAACTAAAAATGAGAGTATTAAAAACATAAATCCCATCATTAAAGAAGATTTTAAACTTTTCTTAACATAATCTTGTGGCGTATCTTTTATTTGTGCGATTCTTAAATTCTTTTTTAAATTTGGTTGACGAGAGGTTAAACGGGAAACTAAACTCATTTATTTGCACCTTTTTTTAATTCTTCTGCAAATGTTTTTGTATCCAAGATACCTAAGTAATATTGTGACATAATTAAACCAATTGTATCTATGCTATAATACTTGTTGTCAAGCATCCATTCCAATATTCTTTCTTTTTCAATTAAATCGTCATCGATTTCTTTTGTTGACATTCCTGTGTAAAATTGTAATTTTTTATAAACTACTTGAGAATCATTTAATGGCCCTAATAAATCTTCAGACATTTTTAGTTGTTGTACTACGTTTGCATCCCCGTTTGGTAAAATTTCTGCAATCTGTAATGTTCTTCTACTACCATTTCGTCTATTTCTGTTTTGGACTACTATTAATCCTAATGATGCTAACATAGGTTTGGGAATGTTTATTGGAGGATTAGTTAATCTAACTACAACTTCATCTGCATTGTTTGCGTGTATTGTTGCGTATACTGAATGTCCTGTGTGCATCGCTTCAAATAATACTGTTGCTTCTTCTTTACGTCTTATTTCTCCTACAAGTATTCTATCTGGACGCATACGTAAGGAATTAACTAACAAGTCCAACATAGTAACGCCCCCTTTTCCTTCAGGGTTAGGGAGTCTTGTTGCCATAGGTACCCAATGTTGTGTTTCCGGTAAAACCAATTCTCTAGTATCTTCTATTGAAAGAATTCTGTGATTTGCTGGAAAGAAATTTGATAAAACGTTAAGCATAGAAGTTTTACCTGAACCCGTTCCTCCTGCAATTATTATGGACATCTCGTTTTGTATTGCCAACCATAAAAATGCTGCAGCTTGTAATGAAATTGTTCCTGCTTCTATGAATTTAGTTATTGTCCAAGGATCTTTTGCAAACTTTCTTATGGTGATTGTATTTCCTTTTGAAGAAATTGGTTCTAATGTTGCATTAACTCTGTCTCCGCTTTTTAAGTGTGCATCCATTAAAGGCGCGAGATTGGTAATTTCTTTTCCAACTCCTCGTCCAATCATAGATGAGAAATGTCTTATTCTTGATTCGGTGATTATTTTTATGTTTGCGTCTACCCAACCAAATTTTTTGTGGTATGCTCTTACAGGTTCATCGTGATTGTTAATAACTATTTCTTCTAAGTGTTCATCAGCTAATAAAACATCTACTTTACCAAAACCAAGATTTTCTTCGATTAAATAATTTACAAGCATGGTTTTAGTTTTATCATCTGTTTTTGGAAAATATTTTGAAACTAATCCGTGAATTTCTTTCTTGAATCTTGTTTGCACATCGTTTAAATCATTTGACTCAAATTTCTCAACTGCATCTAAATCTACTTTTTGAATAAATTCTTGTCTTACTTTTTC
>CAZCGV010000005.1:13785-14986 GCA_964498515.1 uncultured Methanosarcinales archaeon | reverse complement strand
CCTTCAAAATAGTTTTTGTTTAATTCTTCTAAATTTTCAGTGGTTTGTTTGGGAAGCGCTTTTATTTCTTCAGCTTCTTTAGTTTCTTTTAGCTCAGGCATTTCTTTTGATTTTTTAAAATTTAATAAAGGATATGTGTTTTTTAATGTGTTGTAAACTTTGTGTTTATATTTTTTATATCCGTTTATGTTTAATAATTCTTTTTTTATTTTGTTGAAAACGCTTTTTGCTTGTTCGTAATCTTTTTTAGTTATTAGAGATTTGAGTAAATTTAAGCGTTTATCTATTATTTCTATGACCATGAAATTTTCATCTGTTGAAGAATCTGAAAGAGGGACGCTGGGGACGGGTTTCTGGGGACGGGTTTCTGGGGACGGGTTTCTGTTTGTCAGATTATTTGTTTTATTTTCTTCAGAAATTTTTTGTTTGAATTGAATGTATTTTTCTCCGAATTTTTGTTCTAGTTTTTGTTCTAATTTCTGAATTTCAGACTTAGTATTTACTTCTAGCTCTTTTTTTACATTTACTAACATGTCTTCTCTTTCTTTTTTATATTTATCTTGTAAGTTTTCGTATTCTCTTTCGCTTTCTAATTCAAGTTTTTGTTTAAATTCAAGCATTAACTTTTCTCTTAATTGTTTTTCTTTTAAGTCAGGTAAATTTATAGGAAAATTTAAACCTGAAGAAACTGAAAGTATTGGTGAGCCAGATATAGTGTTTACGGAAGACGGCATGCGGGGTTCTGGTTGCGGGGTTCTGGTTTCTGGTTGTATTAGTGTTTTAGTTTTAGGTTGATTTTCCAATCCTTCGTAGCCTGTAGTTGTTGTTAGTTCAGTTTCTTTTTCTTCTATTTGTTCATCTTCTAAGCTTAAACCTTGTTTATTACAGAAGTCTACAAGTTGTGAATATGATTTTTTCAAGATTAAATCTAACGATGCTCTTTTAGGACTATTTCGAGCTAATTTTCCATAAGCTCGTTTTGCATCTTTGTATGTTAATTTTGCTTTTATTAATTCGTTGTTTTCAAGGGCATTTCTTATTTCGGCTTCATAATCTCTAACTCCGAATACTACTTCTTCGCCGTCGTAAGGCCTTGTTTTTACTTGAGTTAATGATTGTTTAATTTCATCTAAGAAATTGTTTATGTCTTCTTCCAAAAATTCATTTATTGTACTCATTTAAGTTGCCATTACTTTTTGAA
>CAZCGV010000005.1:9595-13685 GCA_964498515.1 uncultured Methanosarcinales archaeon | reverse complement strand
TCATCTACCCCTGTCTCAACCCTATTGTCTCCCATGAGGGAAAATCTAACTTTTGAGTTTAAAAAGTTTGCTTACTACTTTGGAATGGTATTTAAGGACAATCACATCCTAAAGAATCACAATTACAGTCATTTGCGAGAATAATATATTGGGAGGGGATATTTAATCTTACAGCTAAATCTGACGTGTAAAAAGTCATATCTTCATATTCTAAACGCGAATATTTTATTAAAGCTAATTCATCGAAAGAATAGGGTGTTTCTACAGCATAATCCCACATAAAAAATGATCTTTGTGGTTTATAGGGCGCATCTGTTCCAACAAATGAATTTAATCCCATTCTTTTTGAAGCGTTAAATGTTCCTACAACAATATTTCCTTCCATCGCATCTATAAATGAAGGGGCATCAAAATCTATAAATGTGTATTTGTTGTCAATGTAATCTTTTATTAAAGGCATGTCTCCGTTGAAATCTGATTTAGAGAATAAATCATCTTCTCTAAATTTAATTATTCTTGAGTCTATTCCGGTTTGGTTTGCTATTGGGTCGACAACTCCAACTAAACTAACTTTTTTAGATACATTAAAATCGATATGCCAAATCCATGAAGGATCTTTTTCGAAAATTAATTTTATTTTTGTGTTAACATCTAATCTGTATGGTTCCGTTTGATTTACTTGTACGCTTACAATCCGAGTAGTACATTGACCTCGATAGATTTCTGATGCATCGGTGGCTATGTTTTGTAATATTGTCGGTAGAGTGAAATTTTTCACTCCGTCAATTGAACAATTTTGAAAAGTGTCCATATCAATTCCTGATTTTAAACAATAATTTAATTTGTTTAGAAATGTTCCATCTGCTAAAGGTATATCTTCCATGAAATACTCTATTGCTTCATATGTGGCTTCTTCTATAGCAATTCCAACATAATAAGGAAATAAATCTATGAATGATTCCATTTTAATAACGCTTGTTTGTTCTATTTTTGATCTTTGATCAAGAGGCACATGAACGTATGCTGAAAATAAAATCACAAATAACAAAGACATCATTATTGAAATCATTGAAAAAATTAACGCTTTATTTTTGAATTTTATTGCCAAAGTATTACCTCTGTTGTAACAGGCCCTAAAGAGTATGTTGTGTTGATTAATTTATATGTTATTTTTGCATTTGAAATTGCGATTTTAGAAGATTCTTCTTTGAATTGTTTTTGTTCATAAACAATTATATTGTCAACTTTGTATCTTATGCCTATGTGGTTGGGGAGTAACATTTCGGAAATACTTTGAACTAATAATGTGGCACTTTCATTATGTCCGTTGGCCCATAAATAATAGACTAATTCATCTGTTGTAATTAATGGATCTGGCCAAGTTTCAGGATTTTGTTTTAAAATATCTTTGTATTCGTTTGAATAACTATTTACAGGATTTTTGAAAACTATGTTTGTAAATCCCGTTAATTTTGTTGCTAAAGCATCTGATTCAGGCATTGAAACTTTAAAACTTATTATCATGAACAAAGTTACTAAAAATATGAATGAAGCTATAAAAACATCAAGTATGAAAAAAAATGAACCTTTTTTGCGTCTCACAACGATTTATCTATTTCTTTTATTTATTAAGTTTTCTTTATTAAGCTAAAGTTTATATATGTGTCTTTGTGACTAATTTTATGGTTAAAAAATGGTTAAAAGGCATTATAACTGATGTTTCTTATGAGGTTGTAGGAGATAGTCCTTTAATCAATGTTTTTGGAAGATTGCAGGATGGAAGGTCGTTTAAGTACTTTGAAAAATTCAATCCTTATTTTTTTATTAAAGAAAAAGATGTTGATAAAGCTAATAAAATATTAAAAACAGATATTGAAAAAACATCTTTTAAGAATTTTGAGGACGAGCCTGTTGTTAAAGTTAACGTGTCTTTGCCTAAAGATGTTCCTTTTTTGAAGAATTTATTTGCAGATGGAAATATTTCTTGTTATGAGGCAGATATTCCTTTTACTCGTAGATATTTAATTGATAAAGGAATTCAATCAACTATTGAAATTTGTGGTGTTGAAAAAGAAGATGAATTTGTTGATGTTTTTTTTGAAGATGTTCAAATAAAATATTTAAAGCACGATGAGGTTAAAAATAATTTAGAGATTTTGTCTATCGATATTGAAACGGATCCTAATGCCAAGGAAATTTATGCTGTAAGTTTTTATGGTAAAAATGTTTCTAAAGTTTTTGTCGTTAAAAATGATGCTTTTGTTAAAGCCAAAATAAAAGACTGTTTTCTTTTTGAAAGTGAAAAAGAATTGTTGGAAGAATTTTATTCTGAGATTAAAAAAATTGATCCAGACATCATTACTGGATGGAATTTAATTGATTTTGATCTGAAAATAATACTTGAAATTTCTAAAAAATATAAGATTCCATTTAAATTGGGTCGAGATGATTCTGAATCTAATTTAAGAATTGAGTCATCTTTTCTAAAGGATTCTAAAGGTCATGCTAAAGGTAGATCTATATTAGACGGAATTCATCTTATGAAAATTTCTTTTGTTGATTTGGAGGATTATAAATTAAATACTGCTGCTAAAGAAATTCTTGGAGAGAGTAAGGTTAATACTGCAGATGATAGAACTAAATTTATTCAAGACTCTTATCATAATGATCCTGAGATTTTTTTTAAATATAATTTAAAGGATTCTCAATTAGTTTATTATATTTTAATTCGTTCCAATGTTTTTGATTTAACTGTTCAACGTTCGCTTCTTACTGGAATGTCAATGAATTCTGTGAGTGCGAGCATTGCTTCTTTTGATTCTGTGTATCTTCCTAAATTACATGAGAAAGGTTTTGTAGCCAATAGTATTTTTGTTAATGAAGATGTTGAACAAGGTCTTGGTGGATTTGTTATGAAATCTAAACCTGGCATTTATTCTAATTTATTGGTTTTGGATTTTAAATCGCTATATCCTTCTTTGATTCGAACTTTTGGCATCGATCCTTTTGATTTCGTACTTAATGATTCTAAATTGAGTTATTCTGTTGGTGTTGGAAGAGAAGGTTTGAAGAATCTTGGTAAATTTAATGATAAGAACTATGTTATCTCTCCTAATGGAACTGTATTTAAATCAGAGCATAACATTTTACCTAATTTAATTGGAGAGTTGTGGAAGGAGAGGGAGATTGCTCGTAAAAATAAAAACGAATTAGCAAGATCCGGAATCAAACTTTTAATGAATTCGATGTATGGTGTGTTGGCTTCACCTAAATCTAGATTTTTTAATAGATTTGTTTCTAACTCCATAACTTATTTTGCACAATTTTTTATTCAAACTGTAATTAATAAAGTTGAAAGTTTCGGTTATGAGGTTATTTATGGTGATACGGATTCTATCTTTGTAAATTCTAAATTGAATGACACTGCTAAAGCGGTGGAATTGGGAAGGAAGATTGAAAAGGATGTAAATTTATTTTTAAAAGAATATATTTCTAAGAATTATGATAGAGATAGTGTATTAGAGATTGAATTTGAGAAAACTTTTGTTAGATTTTTTATGCCTACTGTTCGCGGTAAAGAAGAAGGAGCTAAGAAACGTTATGCTGGTTTAAAGTTGTTAAGTGACGGTTCAACTAAATTAGATTTTACTGGTCTGGAGTTTGTTCGTAAGGATTGGACTGAAGTTTCTAAAGAATTTCAATTGAAATTACTTGATTTGGTTTTCCATGATAAGAGTGTTGATGAATTTATTTTTAAGTTTGTTAAGGATTTAGAAAAAGGTAAATATGATTCTATGTTGGTTTATAAGAAGTCTTTGAGTAAGCCTTTGGATTCGTATACTAAAACTACTCCTCCGCATGTTAAAGCTGCGAGGATGTTGGATAAAGTTGAAAGTCGTGTGATTGAATATTTGATGACTGAAGATGGTCCTCAACCGATTCAGATGATTAAATCTAAAATCGATTACAAGCATTATATAGATAAGCAAATTAAACCTATAGCCGATTCTGTTTTACAGGTTTTTGGAAAAGATTTTGAAGATATTATGAAAGGTCATAAACAAAGTGGTTTAGGAAAGTTCTTTTAAAT
>CAZCGV010000005.1:3852-9495 GCA_964498515.1 uncultured Methanosarcinales archaeon | reverse complement strand
GTGTTGTTTGAAAATTTCATTTTTCAAAGCGGTTTTCACATCAGCTAATTGTTTAACATTTATCTGATGAACTGGTTTATTATACTTCTGCTCAATTTTCCGGAAATCTACCGGTTCTAAAGAAATCATATCTATATCTTTCGCTTTTGAGAAGTTAGTTACGCTTGAACCAAATATAATTAATGGTTTGGATGTTAGAGAATGTAAGTCTGAAATTAATTCTTTCAATATTAAATTTTGAGATTGTTTTATTAAAAATTCTTTTTCAACTATAGATAAATAATCTATCTTTAAGGAGAAATCTTGGTTTAGTTTATATAAGGTAAGTCTTCCTTTGTAAGAAATTTTTAGAAATCCTTCTTTTACGAAATGATTTAGATTTAATCTTACAACTGTGTGATTTTTATTTAATTGTCTTGAAATATCTAATAAATGTAAGGATTCATTTGTGAAAAGGAAAGGTGTTAAGAAAAACCATTTCGTTATTTTATTAACCATATCGTTATATAATTAACTATTAATATATAAATGTTTGTAAAGTATAAAAGAATTAATTATTTATAATTGAACTAAAAAAATTACTTGAAACTTTCCATATTTAGATAAGATTTCATTTTTTCTTCGAATCTTGTGTAATTCTTTTTTGCTACGTCTGCTGCTCGGTTTATGTAACTTTTGAATACGAATTTATCAATCATTACTCTTAAGAAATATTGAAATGCTGTTTGTTCGAAGGAGTTTTCATAATCTGTTGCTAAGACTACGCTTGTTTCTAGTATTAAACTTCCTTTGTGTAAATGCATTGTTTTTCCATCTTTTTCAAATGAAGTTTCTATTAATTTTTCAAAAACAAATTTTGTTTCCCACATAATTTTAGCAAAGTCTGAAAGTTTTTTATCTCCATTTAAAACGATAATTATTTGTTTGCCATCTTCATATACTTCTTCTTCATTACGTGATTCAAAGGGATCATAACCATTTTCATCTAGAAAGTTTTTAACATGTTTATAGACTCCTTTTACAGGAATTAAGCCTGAATATTTGATTTGTTTTTCACCGATTAAAACTTTTGTTTCTGCCATATTAAACGCACTCCATTCCTAGGAATTCTTTTGTTTCTTTATGGAATTTAGTAACTAGTTTTTGAATATTTTTCTTACCCCAAACTTTGTTGTCTCCAAAACTTACTCCATCTGGATTGTCCATAAAATCTTGTAATTTTTTTAACATTTTTTGACGGAAAGCAGATGATTTTTTATCTTCGTACATTTCTGCCCAATCTAAATTAACTTTACCTTGGAATTTTAATTCCATTTTTCCACCAGTCATCATTCTTTTTTTGTTATCAATTATAACTTCTTTTTGTTTAACGTCAAATCCGTGGCCTTCAATTTCTAAATATATTTTTATGTAGTGGGTAACTTTTAAATCACCTTTAAATTTGAATTCCACTTCAGCTCCGTTGCCTCCGTTTTTGAATTTGAATTTAGGTTCTTGTATGGCCATTCTGGCTCTTCTATAGAATGATCTTAATAAGGAAATTAGGCCGTCGTAGTCGTATTGTCCTCTGAAACGAATTCTTAAAGGTTTGTCGAAAACTTCTTTCTCTTTTCCCATAAGACAAATTACAGGCACATTTATTTATAAAAGTTACTTAATTTTTGCTCATTTGTCGTAAATAAGTTGTGAGTTTTGCTTTTATTTTGTTTTTTAATTCAACAGAAAAGGTTTTGCCACTTAATTGATCTAACTTAGAATCCCAATCAACTTGAGGTAAATTTGTTAATTTGCTCATTAATTTTTTACCTGATAAATTTATTTGTCTTTCAACTTCTTGCATTTTATTTGTATTGAATGCCCTTATCGCTGGAAGTTTGGTAAAATTGTCTGCACCGGCTTCTAATATTGATTTATAATACTCGGCTTTATCTAGCCATGCTCCTGCAATTATTTCTAGTTCAGGAAAGGTATCTCTTGTTTTTTGTATCCATTGTGAATAATATTCTTTTTCAGGTGAACTTGTAAAGGGCGTTCCTGGATGAGGATTTAAAGCATAAAAAGTTATTCTATCTATTTTATGTTCTTGTATAAATTCGTGTAAATTTTTGAAATCATCTATTGTTTCACCTAAACCTATAATGATAGTTATTGCTTTTTTTAATCCTAATTCATCACAATATTCAAATGCTTTTAAGATTGGTGCTAAATGCTTACTTGGACAAACTTTTTTTCTTAGCTCCCAATTAACTGTTTCAATTGTTCCTGCATATCCTTCTGAATAAGGTAAAAATAATTGTAATTCTTCTTTTGTTAAATGACCTATATTTAGCCATTGTTTTTGTCCCGTGATTTCAAATATTCCTTTTACTAGAAAAACTAATTCTTCCATAGTGTATGAATGATATCCTCCAGATACGAATTCAATTTTCCAATTAAGTTCTTTTGAAATTATTGCTTCGGCGAAGATTGACTCAAAACTTCTTCTGGCTAAATGAGGATCATTATTTCTAGATGCGGTTTTATGCTTTCCATTTATAGACATGTAGCAAAAAGTACAATCTCCTAAAGCGCAATACCAACTAAAAAATAATGCCCTTTCAAAATAGGTTTCTTGCATAATTGGAGAAAAATGTAAATATATTTAAACTATACTGTATTTGATTTGTTTGTGGTTAAAAAAAATAAATTAAAAAAAGTAGTTTCTCTTATTTTGTTGGTTTTGTTTCTTCCTATGGCGATTTGGACTTTAGGTACTGGAAGATTGACTTTATTTGCAATTTCTGCAGCAGTAACGTATATTTTAATGAAAATTTCAGATAAATTTCTTAAATAAATTATCTTAATCTTTCTGCATCAAGATTTCTTGGAACTGTTGTTTCAATTTTGAATTGTTTATGAACGCTGTTTGCAAAATCCAATAATTTAGATTGTTCTCCGTGATTAAATAAAACTCTTTTTGGTCGTGGAGTGCATTTTGCCATGAAATTCATAAGTTCTTTTCTATCTGCATGTCCTGTAATTTCTATTCTTGACACGTCCATGTTTATCGTGAATGTATCTACTTTATTTCCTTTCGCAATGGAAAATTCTCTTGCTCCTTGAAGTATTCTTTTTCCTAATGAACCTTCTCCTTGGTAACATGAAAATATTAATGAATTTTTAGGATCTTCACATAGACCTTTTAAGTACTCTACACTTGGTCCGCCAACCAACATTCCGCTTGTTGCTAATATTATGCAAGGCGTTCCATCTTCAATTAAGCCTTGTCTTTCTTTATTGCTTCCAACTCGTTTTATGTTTTCTGCTAAGAAAGGATTATTTTCTTTATGAAATATTTGGGAACGCATTTGGTTTGAAAGATATTCGGGATATGCTGTATATATTGCAGTTATGTCCCACACCATTCCATCGATATAAATTGGAACATCTGGTATTAATCCTTCTTTAATCATTTTTTCTGCGAGAACAATCATTTCTTGTCCCCTACCAGATCCTAATGTTGGAATTAAAACTTTTCCTCCTCTGTTTATTGTTGTTTTGATTATGTTTCCTATGATTTCTTCTTGTTCTTTTACTGGAGGCGTTATATTATCTTTTCCTCCATAAGTTCCTTCTATTAATAAGGTTTCTAATCTTGGAAATATGTGCGATGCACGATTTAACAACCCTGTTTGTGCAAATTTGAAATCTCCGGTATACAACATATTGTGTAAGCCATTACCTATGTGTATATGCACCATTGCACTTCCTAACATGTGTCCTGCATTATAGAATGTTATTCTAACGTCGGGAGTTATGTCTGTAACTTCTTCGTAATTTAAAGTGATTGTGTGTTTTACAACTTCACGAATTTCTTCGCTTGTATATAATGGATCCAATCCTTCACCAACCATTATTTTTACAACATCTAATTGGATTAAACTCATTATGTCTCTTGTTGGTTCTGTACAATATACTGGTCCTCTATAACCAAATTTGAATAGATATGGTATGAATCCAATGTGATCTAAATGTGCGTGGGAGACTACTATTGCATCTAATTCATCTAGTTTGAACTCTGGTGCTTCTAGCATAGGATAACCATCCATTACTGAAGGCACAATTCCACAATCTAAAAGTATTCGTGATTCAGGCGTTTGTAATAATATCGCTGAACGACCAACTTGACGTCCGGAACCTAAATAACTAACTCGAACCCATTCTTCTTTTTTTTGTCTGAGCCAGCCATTGTATACTCTTTCACCTGTTTGATTTAGAAATTTTCTTCTGTAATCTGAATTTTCATATAAAACTGAACGTATGTTTTCAATTATTTGTGAACGAATGGGAGGAAGTCTTTTAACTTGAGGCATCCAAAATGTTTGGTGTCTTAATTTTGTTAAATTTTCTCCTTGTTTTCCAATAATTAGTCCGGGTTTTTCGGCTTCAATTATAGCTATGGATCTTTGTGGATCAAAAATTATGTTTCCTACGTTTGCTTCTGAATCCATTAATTCACGTAATTTTTTTTCTGCTTGTTCAATACCCATACATATTGATGGATCGGGTCTTAATTCAATTCTTTTCTTTATTGCATGAACTGCTTTTTTTATAAGTCCTTCATCGTTTTTGAAAAAGTCTTTGTCTTTTGTATATAGAACTATGTTAGCCGCTTCAAATACTGCGTCGCTAATCTTTTCTTTTGGAACTATCTTAAATATCTCTTTAATAATTTCAGCTACCATTTTACTTACCTAGAATGTTTTAAAAACACTCAAAAAAACTTATTTTTTTGGTGTCCTGAAAATACAAGTATTTTCATGGAAATTTAAAAAAAATTATTGGAATCTTGTGTTAATTCTTTTTGATACTGCTTTTTTAACACCTTGTTTGTTTATTACAAATACATTTATTCCATTACCTGATGCGTTATCTCTTTGTATTGCTGCTTCAACACATTCTGTTGCTAATTTGATTCCTTCTTCTTCAGACATATTTTCTTTGTATTTGTTTTCTAATATTCCGTACGCGAATGTGCTTCCAGAACCTGTTGATTTAAATTTGTCTTCTTTATTTAATGAACCGTCTGGGAATATATCGTATAAATGTAAACCATAATTATCTGCTCCTGCAACTAAGAAATGTGCAATCCCCGGCATCATAGATGGTTGTCTTATTACAGAATAAACCCAATTTCGTAATAAATTTACACCTTCATGTGTTGTTATTTCTCTATTGTTTCTGATTTTAAGCATTTTTAATTCAGATTTTAAGTATTGCATTAAGATTTGTATTGTTGATACGCTTCCTGCTGTAGTTACAGCCATTGTGTCGCTAACTGGAATTACTTTGTCAACTACGGAATCAACTATTAAATTTCCTGCTGTTGCTCTTGTATCTGCTGCCAATATTACGCAGTCTTTACAAACTATGCCTATTGTTGTAGTACCTGTTTTCATTTCTTCAGTCAAATTATTCACCTAGAATTAAGATAGTATTATAATTTTGTGGTTATTTATAAATGTTGCTTTTTTGGAAAAGATTTAAAAAGACATTATTTGTTCTGCAAGATATGCCTCGATCGCATAGCTCGGTATTGCGCCAGATTGCTAATCTGGTTCCTTTGGAAGCGTGAGTTCAAATCTCACTCGAGGCGCCATTATT
>CAZCGV010000005.1:0-3752 GCA_964498515.1 uncultured Methanosarcinales archaeon | reverse complement strand
ATAAAAAAATAAAATTACTTAAAATTGTTTGAACGATTGAATCGTTTCTTCACAAAAGGTTTATCTCCGCTTTCTCCTCTCGGTCTTGGTCTTCTTCCATCTCTAGGTGGACCTCTTCTATCTTGAGAGTGTGCAGGTCTGTTTCCGAATTTTTTTTCTTCGGGAATTTTAAGTTCTTCTATGAATGGTTTTTCTTGTTTTTTAATTTGAACGTTATATTCTCTTAAAACGTTTGAAAAGTATTCATAATCTTTCTGGGAAAGTAAATTAATTATTTCTCCACTTTTTCCTGCTCTTGCTGTTCTTCCAATTCGATGTATGTATTGTTTTGGATCTTGAGGTAAATCATAATTGTAAACGTGTGAAACGCTTGGTATGTCTAATCCTCTTGCGGCAACATCTGTACAAACTAAAACGAAAGGTGTTGGTGATTTGAATTTTTGTAACACTCTTGTTCTTTGTGCTTGAGATAAACCGCCATGAATTCCTAATGCATCTATTTTTAATGAGTTTAGATTTCTTGCCACAACATCAACGTATCTTCTTGAATTACAAAAAACCATAACTAAACTGGTTTTTTCTTGTTTTAGTAAATGCACTAATAAAGAAAATTTTAATTTAGAGGGGATATCGTAATACACTTGATTCATTTTTTTAGGATCTACTAAATTACTTATAGTTATTTTTGTAGGGCCATTCATGAATCTTTTTGAAATTTGTGCGACTTCTGGTGGAATTGTTGCTGAAAATAGAAGCATTTGTTTTTGTTTTGGACATCTTCCTATAATTCTATTTACATCATCTAAGAATCCCATATCAAGCATTCTATCTGCTTCATCTAAGACTAAATATTTTACATTGGTTAAATCAATAGTGTTTCTTTCTAAATGATCTAGTAATCTTCCCGGAGTTCCTACTACAATTTCAGATCGTTCTAAATCTTTGAATTGTTTGTTTATGGAAACTCCCCCATAAATTGCATTTACTTTTAATCGAGATATAGTTCTTAAAACTTCTTGTATTTGCTCTGCAAGTTCTCTTGTTGGTGTTAAGATTAAAGCTTGTATTCCTCCTTTTGAATGGCAATTTTGCAATATTGGTGCTCCGAATGCGATTGTTTTTCCTGATCCAGTTGCACTTCCAACTATTACATCTTTTCCTTCTAAAACTAGAGGTATTGTCTTTTCCTGTACGTCTGTAGGTTCTTCAAAACCTAATTTGTTTATGTGGTCTAACATTTCTTTATTTAGACCTAATTCTATAAATTGTTTCATTTTATTCACTTTGTTTAGAAATAGATAAATTTGTTAAATTGTTATTTTTAAAAAAACAAACTCCAAGGTTAATAAAACTTTATTTATTAACATCGTATTTCTTTATAAATGTAGATAATTTGTTTCCTTTATAAACCTATGTTTTGTTTTAGTTTATGTTTTCAGAAATTATTGTGATTATTTTATCTTTGTTTTTCAAGGATTTTATTTCTTCTGCTAGGTCTTTTAATTTTAAAACATCTTTAATCCATATTGAAAAATCGTTTGGAGTGGAAGTTATATGGTGATTAAAAGTTGTTTCATCCATATTTTTTAGGAATGTTAATAATTCGTGTATTGAACTAACTTTTGCTCCGTTTTTTAATTTGAAATATAATTCGGGGTGAATGGGACCATGAAGTTGTTTTTTTTCTAAGTTTCTTAATCGATCTTCAACTTTAGATAAGTATCTTAAGAATTTTTCTTGATCTTTTTTATCTTGTTCTAGTTTGTTTTTTAAGGAGTTCATTTCAGATTCTACTTCTTTTTTTAAATTTACTTTTACTTCGTATAAAAAGTCTTCAAACTTTTTAGAATCTGGTGTTGGTTGTTTTGATAATTTTATGAATTTCTCTTTTAAAGAATCTTCCATTTGTCTCCCCGTTGTTGA
Source organism: uncultured Methanosarcinales archaeon (assembly GCA_964498515.1). GTDB lineage: Archaea > Nanobdellota > Nanobdellia > Woesearchaeales > SKGA01 > JAQUYS01. The sequence goes on along the minus strand of CAZCGV010000005.1, from coordinate 1,829 downwards.
TTAACTTTTTAGTCTATTTAAATATTTCGATTAAGTTTAAATAGTTTTAATTTGTACATTTTGCTATGATTATTACTATTTGTGGTGATTTAGGCTCTGGAAAAAGTACTGTTGCGAAGATTTTAGCTTCTAAATTAAATTTTAAAAGAAAATCTGTCGGAGATTTCATGGGAGAACTCGCTTTGAAAAGAGGATTAAGTCTTAATGAATTGGGAGAAATAGCTAAACACGATGGTGGTGAAATAGATGCGATTTTAGATGAAGAACAAAAAAAGTTAAAAACTTCTAAAGAAAACATTATTTTTGATTCTCGTCTCGGATGGTTTTTTGTTCCTGATTCATTTAAAGTTTATTTGAAAGTAGATATTGATGTTGCAACTGAAAGAATTTTTAAAGATTGTCGAGAAGATGAAAAGGAAAATGTTTCATTGGAAGAAACTAAAAAAAACATTATACTCCGAACAAATAATAATCTTGAAAGATGGGATAATCATTACAAATGTGGAAGATATGACGATCCTAAGCACTTTGATTTAATTATAGATACTACGAATATTTCTGCTGAAGAAGTTGCTGAAAAAATTATTGAGAAATTAAGAATTTAATAATTCTTTAAGTTTAGAAACAAATAAAATTGTTTTTAATTTTAAATCTTCAACTTCAGCTTTATCAAAATGTATTTTTGTTGAATAAGACGCATCTTCTCGTTTATTTTTTGTTTCAACATAGAATAAAATATCGTGATAATCCAATAAATTTGAAAATAACTTAAAGTCTTCTTTCGATAGTTCTTTATCATAATACTCTTTTATTAAAATAACTAATGTTGCAAGGTGGTTTTTTGAAGCATATCCTTTGTATACTGTTGCTGCTAAAGCACAATGATAACAAGCATAATAACAACCAACAACAATCCAATCGGAAAATTCAATATTTTGTTTTTGAATAAATCTTAAGTTATGTTCTGTTTTTGCTAAATGTCCTTTAATCTCTTCATCATCTATGATTTGTTTTTTTATTTTTTCAGATAATAAAAATTCCTTGAATTTTTTGTCTAAATTTTCTTTTGAAAAAAGTAAATTCAAATCATATTCTTTCATTATTTAAAACCTCATAATAATAATTCTGATTATAGACTGGATAGCCTGAAAAAATTGCAGATTGTATTACATGATCTCGTTTCATTTTTAGTTCTTCAATAAATTCTTTATAAGTAATTTGAAATGTACTTATATTCATACTTGTTAAAGCACAAACTTCTTCTTCAGAATTTTTTGGATTTATTTTTGTATTTGTAACCAATAAAATATCGATGTCGGATTTTTGAGTAAATGTTTCTTTTGCTGTTGAACCAAATAAAATTACGAATACGGGCATTTGGGGTAAATTTTGAATGTATGTTTTTATTGCATTTTTTCTTAATAAGGGTAGAGAATTTAATTTTTTTAAATCAAATAAAGAAAATATTTGTGGGAGTTTTTCTTTGGATATTTTAAATTTTTTTAAATTTCCTTCTTTTTCAAAAATTAAAATTTTATCTTTCAACAATGTGTTTAAATGTCTTGATAAAGGACCTTCTTTTAAATTTATTTGTCTTGAAAGCTCTCTTAAGTGTATGGATTTATTTTGATTAGCATAAAAACATTCAAATATTTTTTCATATGTTTGGTTTATTATTGTTCTCATTTTTAAAACAATTGTTTCAAATATTGAAACATTTATATAGTTTTCGTTTTTTGAGTAGGATTTTGAAGTTAATTTGTTCATGAAACTGGTTTAATAAGAACTGTTATTTATAATCGCTTAAGAAAATTCCGGAAAGTTTCCGG
>CAZCGV010000004.1:31589-34843 GCA_964498515.1 uncultured Methanosarcinales archaeon | reverse complement strand
AAGAGCGTAAGCTGATTGCGGAATACAGCAAACTGAATTCAGAATACAGTAATCAAAACTCTTTTTTATTTTAATTTTAAAATTTATCTTAATGGTTTCTCAGGTATTTCCTTACCTTTAAAACTATAATGCCTTATTTCATACAGGCACACGAGAGCACATACTCACTTCGTTTTGTATGTACTAATGTTTATCTTAATGGCTTCTCAGGAATTTTCTTTCCACCAAAACAATACTCATAGAAATCACAAGAACCATTTGACCACTTACAAAGCCCAGATTCTTTTTTGGGGTATTGGTGAATTTCATCCATTCCATCTGTAGACATATGAATTTGTTCTATCATAAATTTTGCATTTTGAATCAAATCTTCATTAACTTCAAGTAATTTTTCCGCATCTTTTAAAAAATAAATACCAACTTTGTGTGGCAGAATCCCATGTTTTAATTGATACATTAAAGCGTAAATTCCTAGTTGTAATTTGTATTCTTTAGTAATATCAAATTTTTTAGATGTCTTGTAATCCATTAAACGAATTTCTCCATCAATTTCTTCTATTGCATCTATATATCCTCGGACCATAAATTCATCTGAACTGTACAAAATTTCGGTTTGAGGTTTTAATTTAACAAATGCTTCTGAAATACTTAATCCTTTAGAAGTTTCTTTTTTTATTTTTTTTACAAAATGAGAAATCCAATTAAGGATCATCATTTGTGTTTCTTCATAATAACGATTTAATTCTTCTTCCAATAATCCTAAACAATCTAATTCTTTTTTATTTTCATTCCAATATTTTTTTAACAATTCCAAAGAAATTATTTTTAATTCATTTTCAAAGTTTTCAGATAATATCGCAGGTTCAAGTACAAATAAATTTTCCAATACAGAATGTGCCACTGTTCCTCTTACAAGATGTATTGAAGGAGAGGTTGGCATTTTAAGATTATAAATAAAGAAATATTTTCTAGGACATTGAAAATACGTATTTATTGATGAAGGGGATTGAATTCGTTTCATTTTATCTCTTTAAGAATGTATTGGCTACATTAATAAATAATGTATTTTGAATTGATTTAAAAAAGTAGTGGCGACTTGACCAGTGCATAATGTGCTCAAAAATAAAGCCTAACGTGGGATAAATGAACGAAATATTTATATATCAGTATACTCTTCTGTATACAAATATTGTTTAGATGTGAGGCTCTTAATAGTGATGGGTGTGTAAATATGTGTGACATTAAAAAAATTTGTGTTATTAATCAAAAGGGCGGTGTAGGGAAAACTACTACTGCTGTGAGTTTGGCTGCAGGTCTTTCTAGACAAGGAATGAAAGTTCTATTAATCGATATGGACCCACAAGGAAGTGTAGCTTCTTCATTAACAAGCACTAAAGAAAAAAATCTTTATCATTTTCTAATGGGTGAATGCTCTTTTATAGATTGTTTAACTCCTTTAGGTACTAATTTAGATTTAATTCACAGTACTGAAAGTTTAACAAAAGCAGAAGTTCTTTTAGCTGGTCAAAAAGATGGTCAAAAGATTCTTGCAAAGAAATTATCTGATATTGGTGATTATGATTATATAATTATTGATTGTGCTCCTTCTCTAGGTGTTTTAAATCAGAATGCAATGCTTTTCGCAAATGATGCTATAATTCCTGTTGCTACAAATTATTTGGCCTATACTGGCTTAAAATTCATGATAGATGCAATTACAGAAATAAATAGATATTTTAAACATAATTTAAATATCTCCCACATTGTACCAACCATGCATGATGTTAGGAATAAAAGTAACAAAAAAATATTAAAGAAATTAATTTCGGAATATGGTATTAAAATTACTTCTCCTATTCGTATAAATGCAAAGCTATCCGAAGCCCCTGAAACTGGAAAATCTATTTTCTCATACGATCCTAAATCTCGTGGTGCCGAAGACTATGGTAAATTGGTAAAAACCATCATTGGATCCCAAGAAGAAACTAAAACTGCCAATAAAATTTCTCAGGCAATTCCGATAAGTGCAAGAGTTCAAAGACTCATGGAAGGAAAGATTGAGTTTTATGACTAAATTTTTAATTTTTTTTCAACATTTTATTACTTTATTTCATTTTTTAATTCAATCAAATCTTCCTTATTTAAAGGAGTTTTCCAAAGTTCATTAACTAACCAAAGTCCACTTTTTCTAATTTTTTCTTTTGGAGAAAAATTACCTAACCAATTTTCAGAAGGTTTACATTCATCACAAAGAGAAACTGTGGAAATTATTTTCGCTTCCAATTCTAATCGTTTATTTTTATCTTCAACTGGAAAAACAACAAAAGAAAAATTATTTTGAATGTATTTTGTAACTTTTTTTTCAATTTCTTTTTGTTTTTGAAAATCAATTAAAAAAGAATGTTTATCTTTAGCTTTTTTAGTTGTTAAGTCTAATTCCCATTGTTCGAGAAATGCATCGTTATCTTTATTTAATATTGCTCGACCGATGTTTTTTCTAAAAATGCTCCTATCTTTATTTTCATTTAAAAAATGTTGAACTAATCGAGAACGAAGTTGATTAATTCCTGTATGAGTGCCAACTCGTACAATTCGATCCACATTATGAGTAAATTCTCCAGTTTCGAATAAGATATAAATTCCGTTTAAAGGTAGTTCTTTTTCATCAAAAGGAAATTTGAATCGATTCATGGAGTTAAATAATTGGTGAACTTCATCGCATTCTCTACTCATTTTATTTTCTCCGTCAACCATTTCAGTTGTCTTCCGATTCCCAACCCACACATAGGAACCGCATAATCCGTAATATGAGGGACTAAAAATTTTCTGTAATTGTTCCCTGCAAGAAAAATAAATTGATCGTTCTTTAAATCACAAACTTTTCGTAATTGTTTTAATACATCCTCGGCCCACTCTTTTTTTTCATCAATTTTCATATTATTTAGTGTTTTATCATAAGGTTCAATTGAATCATTTAATGAAATTAGACCATATTTAGCAGAAAGAATATATGTTTTATCAGGATTTAAAGATTTAGCATATGCTAAGTTTTTCTTAAAAAGAGGACTTATATACAAATCTTTAGCTTTAGAAATATGATTGATTTTTTTACTAACACAAGATATAAGTACAATTTTTACCATAAGTTTGTAGCTGCATATGTACTTTAATAAATGTTTCTAATTATTTTAAAACTCTAAAATACTATTAAACTTCAATATTTTGAAGACTTTAAGAATATGGTGCGAGGGAAG
>CAZCGV010000004.1:18079-31489 GCA_964498515.1 uncultured Methanosarcinales archaeon | reverse complement strand
AAATACTATTAAACTTCAATATTTTGAAGACTTTAAGAATATGGTGCGAGGGAAGGGATTCGAACCCTCGAACTCACTAAGAGACAGGATCTTAAGTCCTGCGCATTTGACCAGCTCTGCCACCCTCGCGTGATGTTGCATTTTCGTCAATGACTTATCTCTTAAATCAAGGAGAAATTTATGTGGTTTTTAAATATGTTGTTTTTAAATGAAGTTTTAAGAACGTATGTGTCTTTGCCACAAGTACGAATTATGCTATTAAAGCATTACATTTATAAATAAATCAAGACTTCTCGACTATATTATGAATGGCACAATTGTTAATTACAAATCAGGAAAACATACTCAAACTACTAATCAAATGATTGTTAAAGTTGAAGGTGTTGAAACTAAAGAATCTGCTGAGAAATTAGTAGGTAAAACAGTGACTTATAACACAGGCAAAAAAGACATGAATGGTGAAATTAGAGCGGCTCATGGTAATTCTGGAGCAGTTAGAGTTCTATTTGAAACAGGTATGCCTGGTCAAGCTGTGGGAAAAGCAGTTCAAATAAATTAATTTATTTTTTTAACTTATTCTTTGAGAAAACAATAAAAATTATAGAAATAAAAAACTTATGCTAAGCTAAATCCTAGCAAGTAATCTAAAATTAAAATTAATCCGCCCACAACCAAAGTTATATGAAAAACCATTTCAGGTATTTCAAATAACGCAGGAATAATTCCGAATTGAATTAGTAAAGGATACGCTCCTAGAGCTAAGGCCAATAGCCCAATTATTAGACTTGGAATTTGAGGCATAATTTGTGGCTGCATCATTGTAACATAAATTTGAATATATTCATTTATAAACATATCGAAAGAAAGAGACTAAATTTTCCAAGAAGTTAACATTTCTTCTTCGATTTCATGTAATTTTCCTGGAATAATTATTGAATGAAGAGGATTTCCAAAATCAAAATTCAACAAATCTTTAATTTTCCCAGCCTTAATTAAACAATCTTTTTGTCCAATTCTTGCAACTCCTACCACACATGTTTCTTCAGAAAGAATTTTTTCGTTTTTTTCATTTTCTATTTTTAACAATTCTTTTAGTCCTTCATTCACAGTCATAAATCTTGGAGGGGAGAGCTGCGAACTGCTTCCAGGGTTCTGCAAATTTTTTCTTATATCTTCTGGTGATGGTTCTGCAACTTTTATATCTAATAAACAAAGTGTGTGGAGTCCATTAGATAAATTATCTTTAATCACATCATAAGGAGTGTGAGGTAGCCAATTTTTTTGAGAGAATACTATACTTGTAGTTTTACCATATTTGTATAATTCTAAACCAATATATCCTATTGCGTTCATTATGGATGCATTAAATATGGGAACAAATTCTACATTTAATTTTTTTGCTCTTAATTGTAAATCTGTGTGCGTTGTAGCTCCAAATATATCTCCTACAACAAGCAGAGCAATATTTTTTTCTTTAGCGGGCAATAATAATTTTTCTTCCGCTTGACTTTCAACTAAAGGCCTATCTGCAATAAATATTTCTTTTTGATAAAATTTTTCTAAGTTTTCTTTTCCGATTGAAAGTATGGATGTGTAGTGTTCAAGATAAACTTCATCACATCTTTGTATTGTTTCAAGTCCTCGCATAGTTATATCTTTTTCATCATTCAATCCAATTCCTATTAAATATAATGTCATTTTAGTTCACCTGTTAATTTCTCCATGTTATTTCTACTTCATCAGTTCTTAAGTAAGGGTAAATGTGTGAGTTTGAAATATCTTTTGAATTTTGTATTTTTATTGGCTGTGTTCTGTTTCCTCTTTTTGCATCCTGCAAACTGTTTTCTGCCCCCTGTGTTCTGTTTTCTGCGTTCTGCATCATCCCCGTCCAAGCTATCATTGCAGCATTATCCACATTTAATTCATTGGGCAATATGAAACATTTTGCTCCTCGATCTTTACACATTTTTTTTGCCATTTGTTGTAATCTTTTATTGCAAGCAACACCGCCACCTAACAATAATTCTTTTTTTCCCGTATGTGCAAGTGCTCTTTCTGCAACTTCAATCAACATAGCAAAAGCGGTTTCCTGTAATGCAAAACATAATTCTTCTTTAGAATATTTATTCGAATCAAATAATTTTTTTAGATTTGTTTGTATTCCACCAAAACTTAAATCCATGCCTTTTACTGCATAGGATAATTCAATCAGTTGTTTTTCTTTTTTTTCTTTTTGATAATTTTCAGCTAATAATTGTATTTTAGGTCCTCCTGGAAATCCTAAACCAACATATCTTGCAAATCCATCTAAGAAATTTCCAATTCCATTATCCAAGGTTTCTCCGAAAATTCTATATTTTTTTCCTTCATAACCAATAATTTGGGTGTTTGCACCACTTGCATATAATAATATCGGGTCCTTACAAATATCAAGCATATCAAGTTCATTTTTTGCAAATTTTCTTCCAACTTCAAGATGCGCAATGCAGTGGTTAACACCAATTAAAGGTACATCCAAAAGTAATGCTAGGTTTCTTGCAACTATTGCGCCAATTCTTAATGAATGCCCCATGCCAGGACTTTGTGAGAATGCAACTAATTCAATATTTTGTAATTTTTTTCCAGATTCAAATAAAACATCTAATAATAATTTATCAAAAACATCTGTGTGGTGATCAGATAATTCTGCAGGTATTAACCCTCCTGTTTCAGTTGAGAACAATTTATTTTTATTACTCCATATTTTTCCAGTACTATCCACAATACTTATTCCAAATGTGTGTGCAGTACTTTCAATTCCTAAACATAACATATTTAAAGAAAAAGATAAAAGTATAAAAATCTAACTTTTATTTTTAATTTCCAACATAGAATGGAAAAGGATGATTATGTACATTAACTTCTTTTTCAATTGAACTCATAAATTTAAAAATAGATGCAGTTAAATCATCTAATTCATTTAATAAATTCAAAAATAATTTTTCATCAATGTATTTCAAATCCTTACACAACATAAGTAAAACTTGTGATTCTTTACAACTTCCATAACTATATTGTAAATGATTAAAAAATACTTTATTAGATTTGTTTGAAGCACCCTCAACAATGTTTAGAACGATACTGGTTGATGCTCTTTGTAATTGTGAAAATATATTTCTCAATTCTTCTTGTGGTAAAAGTTTCAACATAGAGTATACATTCAATAGAAATGTATAACTTAGATTAAATATTTTTAAATTTTCAAATCTTCGTGCCATAACTAATTTATGTGCGGAGGTGTAATTTATAACCATCGTCAAGAAATCCGGAAAATTTACGAAAAACAAATAGAACAAACATTAAATAGCAAGAAGAATGAAAAAATATTGTAAATAAAAAAAATAGAGACCCATTCATAGGAAAATTACTAACTTAAAATCATCTAGCTTAAAATAAAATTTGAGCGATTAGTAACTGCGGGCTTAATATCTCGTTACCTCGATACTTACACCCCAGTTCTATCAAACCTGTCTTTTACAGGAGCTCTATGTCTCTTTTCGAGGCGAGTTTCGTGCTTAGATGCTTTCAGCACTTACCTCTTAAAGCGTAGCTGCTCGACGTACCTTGTCAGATAATCGATCCACCAGTGGCTTCGAGCCATCGTTCCTCTCGTACTAAATGGTCCTTCCTCTCAGACAATAAACAATTCCAATAGATATTAAACAAACTGCCTCACAGCGTTCTGAACCCAGCTCACGATCCCTTTTAATGGGTGAACACCCCCACCCTTGGCTGCTTCTGCACAGCCAGGATAGGAAGAGCCGACATCGATGTAGCAAGCCGCGCCGTCGCTTTGAGCGCTCGGGCGCGACAACTCTGTTATCCCCGGAGTAACTTTTTGGTCAACACTAGCCCCCAGACAAGGAGAACTAATGGATCGCTAGACCTAACTTTCGTTACTGGAACCAATCTTATTATGATCCCAGTTAGGCTGGCTTTTGCTCTTGCACTCTACAACGGATTTCTGACCCGTTTGAGCCAACCTTTGGGCGCCATTGATACCTTTTCAACGGCGTACCACCCCAGTCAAACTGTCCACCTGCAGCGGTCCCACTTTCGTGGTAAGTAATGTAAAATTCGAAAAATGGTGTTACATTATTGTCTCCACAAAATCTAGCGACTTTGCTTCAAGCGACTCCCATTTACGCTATATGACAAATCCCACATCACAACAACAGGCTACAGTAAAGTTTCACGGGGTCTTCACTTCCCATTGGAATTCTCCGGCCTTTGCACCGGAAAAGAGTTTTCGGAGGGTATTAGTTAGGGACAGTGGTTATCTCGTTACGCCATTCATGCAGGCCGTCAATCAAACGGCAAGGCATTTCGCTACCTTAAGAGAGTTATAGTTACCCCCGCCGTTTACCAGCCATTCGACTCCTTGAAAAGAGCTTTTTGGTACTGGCACTGGGCAGACGTCACCGACTATACTAATCATTGCTGAATTGCAGTCGGTTATGTTTTTGTTAAACAGTCGGACAACCTTAGTTATTAAACCCTACAGTCGCACTCATACGAATACAAACGTAGGGACCCCTTATCCCGAAGTTACAGGGCCAATTTGCCGAATTCCCTTAACTAATTTTTCCCTTCAAACCTTAGGCTTCTCACCTAGGGGCACCAGTGCTGGTTCTGGGTACGAATAAATAAGATTTTTGTTTATTCCTTTTTCAAGGACTCCAGGCATCAACTAAACAGGCATACACCTGCTATTCTGAAATTTAATCAAATTCTCAACATTACGTTACTCCTTTGACTTATTCTCATTAACACACTAGACAATATATGTTAGTCTAGCCCGAAGTGTCAGAAATAAACCTTGTGTTACCACACATACTTAGATAGTACTGGAATATTAACCAGTTTCCCTTTCCCCTAAATCAAGTTATGAAATAGGTTAGGATCGACTTACCCTTGACTGATCTACATTGTCAAGGAACCCTTGCCCTTTCGGTGACAGTGATTCTCACACTGCTTTGTTCCTACTTTCACCAGGATTTTCATTGCAGCAAGATCCACGTATCCTCGCGAACACGCTTCTACTCTAGCCACACGCCTGCCTACCGCACTCATTGCTGAGGCCTATAGTATCGGTAGTTTGCTTAGCCCCGTCCATTTTCAGCGCCCACAATCTTGACAAGTAAGCTGTTACGCACTTTTTAAAGGATGGCTGCTTCTGAGCCAACCTCCTCGCTGTCTATGATTGTAGACCACTTTCACCCTTTAACACTTAGCAAATATTTTGGGACCTTAACTACGGTCTGGGTTGTTTCCCTTTCGCGACTCACCCTTACGACGAGCCGCCGTTTCCCGAGGTCTACGACGCTAAGACATTCGGAGTTGGAAAGCGAACCGAGGAATTTCTTCCCCTAAGCCCCCCATCCGTACTCTACCTTCTTAGCAATCTCACTCGAGACTTGACTACGGCCAACTTTGGCAGGAACCAGCTATCACCGGTCTCGATTGGCTTTTTACCCCTAATCCCAAGTTAGAATAGCACTTGCTCGTAGCACATCTTCAGGCCTCCACGACGTATTACCATCGCTTCACCTTACTCAGGAATAGATCGACCGGCTTCGGGTCGTATCCAAATGACTTGAGGCACTTTCACACCTCCCCCCTCGTAAACTGCGGGGTCTCGCTTTCGCTGCGGATGCTCTTTTTAAGATTATCCTCGCCATTCAAACACACTCCCTGGCACGTTATTCAAAACGCACGATGCACATCCTAAAATGCGCATCCCACCATATCTGACAGATTTCAGGTCTTTTAACTCTCTACTAAGAGTACTTTTCAGCATTCCCTCACGGTACTATACTCTATCGGTCTCGAATTATATTTAGAGTTGGAAGTTGCTGCCTCCCACATTCATGCCTAATATCCAATAGACACTACTCTCGAACTCATCATAATCTTTTTGCCTTTCAATTACGGGACTATCACCCTCTATGGTCTACCTTTCCAGGTAAGTTCAAATCTTGCAACGAAGATCAAATAATGGTCAACACCACATCTCTCTAATATTTCTACTAGAGATTCAGTTTGCTCTCTACTGTTTTCAGTCGCCCTTACTAACAGCATCCCAATTGGTTTCTTTTCCTGCAGGTACTAAGACGTTTCAATTCCCCGCGTTCGTCGCTCTTTTCGAGCTAATTATGAAGTCATATTCGGAAATTTCCGGTTCAAAGGATGCATGCTCCTCGCCGAAACTTATCGCAGCTTGCCACGTCCTTCATCACATATCGAGCCAAGCCATCCATCTGCCAAACTTAATTAATATTATTTTTAAACTAGAAGCCTATGATTTATTGAAAAACTAATTCCAATTTAAAATCACAAGTAATTTTAAGTTAGGTTTGTAATTTTCCTATGAACGGGCCTCATTAACTTGAAATGATGTATTTCTCAACACGGGTATGTTGTGGTTTTAACCCTCCATATAACAACGTTTGTGTTATACAGTTTTTCTGAAACAATGATTAACTAAAATCACTGCGTTGAATGTGATTTGCGATATTTGATAGTTTATTTACTTATTATTTTGTGTATTTATTTTTCAAGCCATAATGGTGGACCCGTCGGGATTCGAACCCGAGGCCCCCGCCTTGCAAGGGCGGTGCTCTACCGGACTGAGCTACAGGCCCAGCACTCATGTTTATGAATAGAAGGTAAAGTAATAGGTAAATTTTCAAAAACATAAGTTTAAGAAAATAAAAAGGAGGTGATCCAGCCGCAGGTTCCCCTACGGCTACCTTGTGACGACTTAACCCGCCTCACTGAACTTAGGTTCAATCTACTCAAGAAAGTAGATTTTACCAAAATCCTGCTCGGTTGGTTTGACGGGCGGTGTGTGCAAGGAGCAGGGACATATTCACCAGACGATGATGACGTCTGATTACTAGGGATTCCGGCGTCACGTGGGTGAGTTACAACCCACGATCCGAACTGAGGTAATGTTTCGAAGATTAGCTTCTCCTTTCGGAGTCGCGACCCATTGTCATTACCATTGTTGCGCGCGTGTAGCCTAGAAGATTCGGAGCATACAGACCTACCGTTGCCTACACCTTCCTCCTTGTTTCCAAGGCAGTCCCCTCAAAGTGCTCAGTCCAACATGTTGCCGTTAGCAATAGAGGGTATAGGTCTCGCTCGTTGCCAGACTTAACTGGACACCTTACAGCACGAGCTGACGGCGGCCATGCACTACCTCTCGGCTCGTCAAGCATGGTCTTCAGCCAGGCCGTCTTCCTGCCGTCGCTTCTAGTAAGGTTCTCTGTGTTGAGTTAGATTAAACCGCACGCCGCACCCCTTGTGGTGCTCCCCCGCCAATTCCTTAAAGTTTCAGTCTTGCGACCGTACTTCCCAGGCGGCTAGCTTAACACCTTCGTTTCGACACTGCACATTCTCAAGAATGTGCAACACCTTGCTAGCAGAGTTTACTGCTGGGACTACTCGGGTATCTAATCCGGATCGCTCCCCCAGCCTTCGTCCCTCACCGTCAGATCCGTTCTGGTCAGATGCCTTCGCCATAGGTGATCCTCCTGAGATTATCACATTTTACCGCTCCCTCAGGAATACCTCTGACTCCTCCCGGTCTCGAGTTGAATAGTGTCTTCTGCACGCCGTCAAGTTGAGCCTGACGATTTCACAAAAGATTTATTCAACCGGCTACGGACGCTTTAGGCCCAATAAACGCGGTTGCCACTTGTGGCGCTGGTGTTACCGCGGCGGCTGGCACCAGTCTTACCCACCACTTATTCTCCAAGATATTTACTCTTGAAAAAAGCCCATACTAATGCATGAGCACTTAGGATCCCCTTATCACACTTGCGTGCATTGTAAAGGTTTCGCGCCTGCTGCACCCCGTAGGGCTGGGACCAGTATCTCAGTGTCCCTCTCCGGGCTACCTCTCTCAAGGCCCGTATCGATCGTCGGCATGGTGGTCCATTACACCACCATCTACCTAATCGACCGCCGCCCAATCCTTTGGCACGAGTTTCAGAGAAAAACCATTCCAGGCATATTCTCCTATCAAGTTTTACCTTCAGTTTCCCGAAGTTATCCTTGACCAAAGGGCATGTTAGCGACGTGTTACTGAGCATGTTGCCGATATTGCTATCTGACTTGCATGGCTTAGTCGAATCCTAATAGCCGCAACCTCCCGCAGGATCAACGGGTACTAATTTTAAATCCTGTATTGGCTGTACGTCTTTATCGCGTAGTTTGTAAAAATTTCACAAATATTAATGAAACTTTAAGAAATTCACAAGTAAATTTTTTATTTACTCATTACCTATCTATATACTCAACCTGTTAAGTTGTGTATGATTTTGAATTGCATAGTTACAAGAGGTTTTGTTAACAAAATTAACGCTCCCCAGTAAATTGGTGGTGATTGCTGTTTAACCGATATTTTCTTAATATCGCAGCGAAATTCGAGGAAATTTGTTTTATTTATAAATCTTTACATTTCACGGCGTGTAAAGCAAACGAAATGCAGTTTTATAACTTGAGTGGATTCTCATCTCTTATTCATTAAATTCAAAAAGGATTTAATGCACTTTAATTTGAGTAAACTCAGAACGGTGGTGATTAAGCAATTAAGCTTTAGTTTCTGTGAATTTTTCCCCTTTAATACACAGAATGATTGGGAGAAGAATTTCATTTATAAATCTTTAGGTTTAAAAGAGATAAGATTAACTAAAATTTTGAATAAAAGAAAACTGTATAGAAAATAAATTTAAATTAATTTAAATTTAAAAAACTTAGAGGATTTTCCTAATTCATCTTCAATTCTTAATAATTGATTGTATTTTGCAGTTCTTTCTCCTCGACATGGTGCACCAAGTTTTATTTGACCACAACCAATTCCTGTTGCAAAATCAGAGATAAATGAATCTTCTGTTTCCCCACTTCTATGTGAAACCATGACATTCCATCCAGCCTCCATCGCAATTTCTGCAGAAAGTAGTGCTTCAGTTATTGTTCCGATTTGATTTATTTTTAATAATAATGCGTTACATAATTTGTTTTCTACTGCAAGTTGAACTCTTACTGGATTTGATACCGTTAAATCATCTCCCACTATTTGGATTTTCTTTTGTTTTATTTCTTTATTATTAGTTATGCTTTTCCAGGCAGAAAAATCATCTTGATCAAATGGATCTTCTAATGAGATTATAGGATATTTTTGAATTAATTTAATGTAGACTTTTTCTAATTGTTTTGCAGTCAATTTATTTTTTGTGTATGTTTTTGTTTTTTTATCGTAAAATTCACTTGCAGCAGGATCCATTGCAATTTTTATTTTATTTTGATATTTTGCTTTTTTTATTGCTTCAACTATTAGATTTAATGCTTCTTCTGGTTTACATATTGGTGGTGCAAATCCTCCTTCATCTCCAACGTTTACTGCATTTGCCCCGTATTTATTTTTGATTATCTCTTTTAATACGTGGTAGGTTTCTGAAATCATTTGTGTTGCTTGTGAAAAGGATTTTGCTCCGGTGGGTACAATCATGAATTCTTGAAACTCTAAATCATTTCCTGCATGAACTCCTCCGTTAATAACATTTGCAAATGGTAGGGGAAGAGAAATTTTTGATTTTGTTTTTTGAGAAATATATCGGTATAATTTTATGTTTTTTTCTTTTGCGGCTGCTCTTGTTGTTGCCATACTAAATGCTAACATTGCATTAGCTCCAAGAATGTATTTATTTGAAGTATTATCTTTTTGAATTAAAATTACATCTAGTTTTTCTTGATCCATTACCGATTTGTTTTTTAGTAATGGTGCAATTATTTTATTCACGTTTTGTATTGCTTTATTTACCGATTTTCCACCATATTCTTTTTTATTGTCTCGTAATTCTACAGCTTCATAATCTCCTGTTGAAGCCCCGCTTGGTACAATTGCATTAACTTGATTTTTTTCCGTATTTAATTGAACTTCTATTGTTGGATTACCTCTTGAATCTAAAACTTGAATTGCGTGAATTTTTTTTATTTTCATTTTATTTTCCTCTTGAATTAAATTATGTAATTTATTGTTTTGTATTGATTGTTTTGATTTTTTGTTTAATGATTTAATTATTTAAAGTTTGATTTCTAACATAAGCTCTTAATATGTATTGATAAGCCATTCTGTGTGTATTAAAATATGCTGCATTTATTGCAATTGAATTTCTCATTACGATTGTGTATTCATCGTTATCATCATAATATAAAGGTAATATTTTTTGTTCTAGTTTATCATAAAGTTTTTGTGCATCTTGATTGTCAACATAATTATCATCACCATCTACAAATTCGTCTCCTATAGCCCAACCAGTTGTATTTTCTATGCAACCTTCTATCCACCAACCATCTAAAATCGATAGGGATGGAACGCCGTTATGTGCTGCTTTCATACCACTTGTACCTGATGCCTCTAAAGGTCTTTTTGGAGTATTTAACCATAAGTCGACACCCGAGATTATTTTTTTTGCGATATTCATATCATAATTTTCTAGAAATATTATTTTTAATTTATCTGTTGAATAATTTGTTAATCCAACAATTCTTTGAATTATTTTTTTACCTTCAGTATCTCTTGGATGTGCTTTGCCTGCAAAAATTATTTGTATTCCTTTTTTTGAATTTGAAATATTTTTTAATCGTTCAAAATCTCTAAATACTAATTCAGGTCTTTTGTATGTTGTTGAACGTCTTGCGAAACCAATTGTAAAAACTTCTGGATCTAATTTTATTTTTGTTTTTTCTTCCACATATTGAAAAAGTTCTTTTTTACATTCATTATGTTTGCTTCTTAATTCCGTTATTGGAATTTTATATGCCATTCTTAATTCTAAAGGATTTGACCTCCAATTTAAAGTATATTTATCAAATAGTTCTGCAATTAAAGGATGTGTCCAAGTCATAGAATGCACCCCATTAGTAATGTGATCGATTGTTTGGTCTGGAAACATTTTTTCAGAAACTTGTTTGTGTTTTCTTGCAACTGCATTTTTGTAAGATGAAAATTCTAATGCTAAAGCAGTCATACTAAATTTTCCTGTTAAACAAATTTTATCACGATGTTCATTTGGAAATAAATCTCCTAATGCAAGTCTAACTTTTTGTTCTTCGAATGCATCGTGTCCTGCAGGAACGGGAGTATGTGTTGTAAATGTACATAAATCTTTAACTAAATTAAATCGTTCTTCAAATACAGGAAGTAAGGGTGTTGTTTCTCTTAGCAATTCAAGAGTTAAAAATGCAGCATGCCCTTCATTCATATGATATTTTTTTGGAGCAATATTTAATGCTCTTAAAATTCTAATTCCACCTATTCCTAAAATTATTTCTTGCTCTAATCTGTAATCCATATCACCTCCATAAAGGTAACTTGTTAATAATTTGTCTTTGTCTGAATTTTGTGGAAGATTTGTATCTAAAAAATAAATTTTCAAGGGTTTTCCTCTATGTCCTATCAAAGTATATTCCCATGCAGATACATCTATACTTCTAGCCCCAATTTGCACTTGAACCATCACATCTAATTTTTTTAAGAATTCTTCTTTATTCCATTGAACTTCATTTTCATGTTGATAATTAAATTCATCCAGTTTTTGATTAAAATAACCTTTTTCACTTAATAAAGTTATACCTATAACGTCTAAATTCAAATCTGCAAATGATTTTAATGTATCTCCTGCTAAAACTCCTAATCCTCCGCTATAATTTGGTATTTTTGGAGTTAAAGCTATTTCCATACTAAAATATGCAATTAAGTGTTTTGTAGAAACAAATGTGTGAAGAGGATCATCCATGAGGTATTGTTGGAAAAGGGCATTTATATTGTTTTCTATTTAAAAACATTAATTTAATTCCAAAACATCATCTATTTTTTGAGCTAGAACTTGTATGTCGTCAAAAACTGCATTAACATTATCTCTCATTTGTGAAACTAAATCTTCAAGATCTCTTACATTGAGAAAATATTTTCCTCGTTCACTTGTTACTATTCCTGCTTCGATTAAATGATTTAAATGATGTATTATTGTTCCTCGAGTTAATTTGGTTTTATCTGCTAATTCATCACTGGTTAATTCTATGTTTAATTTTAAGGCCTTAAGTAAAACAATAAATATTCTGTAACAACTTTTATCTTTATCACGAGAACTAAATAAACCTAAACTCTCACCAAAACGTAAAAGCAAGTCATTTATATTTTGATTTAAAGGAGAGGTTTTTCTTATAATTGTTACTTTTGTTATCCTCATAAACAAATTAAGAATTAAACTAATATATAAATTTTAGTAGAAGTTAATGAATTTAATCTAATTCTGGGTCATCTGGCACTAAAGGATTGGTTTCAAGACACAATCCAAACAAATTTTGACACAATTCTAAATAATAATCTTCAAAAAGATGACAAGAATTCTCTCCTGAAAAAAAAGTATTTTCATAAAAATAACACCATTCAGGATTGACGTTTAGAAATACTCCGGCAAACGATTCATTATAATATTCTATCGACCCTAAACTTACAATGCCATCTAATTTATGAATTTCATTTTCTCCTTGAAAAATGGGACCAACAACATTTCTTTGTAAAAAATTAACTTGCTCATATTTATCGTAACTACTCATTATTTCTGCTCCATCTGAGGAAATATTCAGAAAATAGGCTTTTCCATTTATGTGTGTTGGAACTCTAAACATTCTACTATAATCAGGCAAAGATCTTGAAGCCAATGCAACTTCATTTAGAATTATTGAATTGACTTCAGAAAGATATTGTCTATCATTTTTAGCAGTTGTATCTACAATTTTAGATTGAATTGCAACAAAAAATCCTGCAAAAACAAACATCATAAAAGATATTAATAATACAAACTCCAATGCACTCTGAGATTTTCTTTTCATCCTACTACCCTGATATAAACTTTACCTTCTTCAGATAAAACTCGCACGTTATTTATACCTTCATATAACTCAATCACGCATCCTGTGGTACAATTACAAGAAGTTTCATTACAAAGTTGAACTTCGGAAAAAAATACTCCGTCTGAAAGAGCTCCTTTACCATAAGTTATGACTAATTCAGAGTAGGCGGTTGTGTTATAGACATAAATTGAATCAATCTGTTCTGGTAAGGATAGTTCTATTGTTTCCCATGAACCGTCCCCTATGGAATATAATTTTAAAGCGGTATCTACAAGAGTATTTCCTACTTTGAAAACTTGTGAATGAACTAACGCATCTTTAGAATTGTTTGAATAAGAATAAAAAATCATAGAACCTGGAACAATTATCATCAAAGCTAATGCAACTACAAATAAATATTCAACTGAAGATTGTCCTTTTTGTCTCACGTTAATATATTTTGGA
>CAZCGV010000004.1:0-17979 GCA_964498515.1 uncultured Methanosarcinales archaeon | reverse complement strand
AAATAAATATTCAACTGAAGATTGTCCTTTTTGTCTCACGTTAATATATTTTGGATGGACTTTTATTTAAATTTAACTAAATATTTTGAATAGTTTGACCTTCTTTAGTGTCTTTTACTTCATATCCTTTAGCTTTTAGTTCATCACGAATTAAATCGCTTGTTTTCCAATCTTTAGTTTCTCTAGCTTCTTTTCGTTTTTCTAGAAGTAAATAAATTTCTTGAGGAATTTCTTGAGGTTGGTTAAGTGAAAGTCCTAAAACTTTATTTAAATTATTGAATGAATTTAATATTTCTTTAGCTTGTTTTTCACCAATATAATCTAAGGTTTTATTTATTTCTTTTATCGCTTCAAAAATTGAACCTAATCCACCACTTATGTTTAAGTCATCATCCATATTTTTTTCAAATTCTAAAAGCATTGCATTCATTTTCGATGCTAAATTTTCATTGTAATCTTTTTGTTCTCTTATGAACTCTAGTTTTTGTAAGGTTTCTTTGATTCGATCTATTGATTTTTGAGATGCTTCTAAAACAGTTCTATCAAAAACTAACGATTGTCTATAATGCGTAGATAATAATGTGTACCTTATTGCATTTGGCGAATAACCTTCTTTGATTAATTCTGAAACTGTAATTATTTTTCCTTCAGATTTTGACATTTTTCCATCTTTTAATTGTAGATGTGCGTTATGTAACCAAAAGTTTGCAAAAGGTTTTCCTGTTGCTGATTCGGATTGTGCAATTTCACATTCGTGGTGAGGGAATTTATTATCGATTCCACCTGTGTGGATATCAATAGTTTCGAATTTTTCTGGTTGGAATTTGTTGTTTTTGAATGCATCGCTTAATAATTTTGCAGCCATAACAGAACATTCTGCATGCCATCCAGGATAACCAATTCCCCAAGGAGAATCCCACTTTTGTAAATGATTTTTATATTTTGAATTTGCAAACCATAAAACAAAATCTGCTTGATTTCTTTTGTTAGGATCTTTTTCTACTCTATTTTTATTTAAATTTTCTAAATTATTTCCTGACAATTTTCCATACTCAGGAAATTTTTCTATGTTGAAATAAATATTATTATTTGATTCGTATGCAAATCCTTTTTCTTGAAGAACTTGTATTAATTGTATCATTTCTTGTATGTATTCAGTTGCTTTTGGACGAGCAAATGGTTCTTGAAGGTTTAAAGTTCGAGAGTCTTTTAGAAATGCTTCTGTGTAGAATTGTGCAATCTCTTGTGGGCTTTTCTTTTCTTCTTTAGATGCTTTTTCTAATTTATCTTCCCCTTCATCTGAGTCTCCTATTAAATGCCCTACGTCAGTTATATTCATTACTTGTTTTACTTGGTATCCTTTGAATTCCAAATATCGTCTTAATAAATCTGCAAAAATGTATGCTCTAAAATTTCCTATATGTGCATAGCTGTAAACAGTTGGTCCACAATTGTACATTCTAACTAAATTAGGCTTAATTGATTTAAATTCTTCTTTCTTTTTTGTTAATGAATTGTAAAGTTTTAGTACCATTTTATTAGTCTCCTGTATTCGGGCATCCGCATTCTTATTCCGCACGCGCCCAGATTCAATCGAAGGAAGTGAACCTTGTGTGGAAATGAAATTATTACGTGAAGTGGATGTTCACTCTTACTGTTGTCTGTTTTCTGAAATCTGAAAGAGCACGCGCCCAGATTTGAACTGGGGATCTTCGGGTTGCAGCCGAATGCCTTAGACCACTTGGCCACGCGTGCATTTAAGACTATGAGAAAGAAATTAACAACAGCAATTTAAATGATTTTGCTTTTTCACATTTCTAGAGAAAGAAGATTTATTTTTAAATTTGCTGGTTTTTAAATGAATGAATAACTTTATATCTGAGCATTATTTTGAAAAAACATGGTTGAAAACTATACTGGTTTGACAACAGATAATTCTGCAGAGTATTCTCATTTTGAAAAGTTAAGAACTGAATTGGACATTGGTGATGAATTAATCACATATAAACCTAATTCAGATGAAATTGATTTGGAAGGAATCATCGTTTATATCCATGAAACTTTACCTTTTTTGATTTTAAGAACTGGAAATAAATATATTAAGTGTACCACCCTAAGAGATTTACATTCATATGCTTATGTATTAGATAAATTTGAAACAAATAAAGATGCAAAGTATTCTGAAGAATTACTTAATATTTTAATAAACTATTCTAACATGTAATATTATTTCAAAAAACCTGTTGCTTATTTTAAATGAACTTCTAAAATATCGCCATCTGAAAGAATATGTTTCATCATAACTTTCTGCCCACCAAATTTTGCACTAGTTCCCCAAACTCTCGCAAACTTGAATTTTCTAGCAAAGTCTTTATGTAGTTTATCACAAACATTTTTTATAGTACACTCTTTAAACATTATTAATGGAACTTCCATATCTGCAGGTTTAGTGGGTTCTTTTAGAAATATATTTATTAAATCTAATTTTGTATAAATTATGTCTTTTAATTCTCCCATGCCTATGTTATTTTTAGCACTTATTGCAATATCTCCATGATATCTTCTCATGATTTTTTCTAAATCTTCTTCAGAAACTAAATCCATTTTGTTTATAACTGTAATCGCAGGCATGTATTTTTTGTTTCCTTCTATGCAATCTATAAATTGGTCAACAGTTATATCGTCTCTTAAAACAACTTCTGCATTATTAATTCTAAATTCTTTTAATATTGATGTTGCTATTTCTGCATTCATGTGTGTTAATGCAACTGTCGCTCCAAATCGTATTCCGTCTTTTGCCGTTTTTGTTATTTTTACATCTGGTTTTTTTTGGTTTAATCTAATGTGTGTATCATAAATTTCTTTTATTATAACGTTGTATTCTCTTGGCTTTGTAGCGTCTAATAGAATTAAACAAAAATCTGCACTTCTCATTGAGGCAAGAACTTCTTTACCACGGCCCTTACCGGAAGCAGCACCCTGAACTATACCTGGTACGTCTAAAATTTGAATTTTTGCATGTTTGTATTCCATCATTCCCGGAATACAAGTTAATGTTGTGAATGCATATGCTGCAACTTCAGACTCTTTTCCAGTTAATGCATTTAGTAATGTGGATTTACCTGCTGAAGGAAATCCTAGAAGGATTACTGTTCCATCTCCTGATCGTTTTACTTCCCAACCAGTTCCAGTTCCCCCACCTGAGCCAATTCCTCTTCGTTCTTCTTGTTTTATTTTTAATTGAGCTAATTTTGCTTTATATTTACCAATAGCAAATTCTGTTTTTTTATTGTATTTAGTTTTAGTAATTTGTTCTTCTAATTCTTTTATTTGTTGGGAATAATCTGCCATTGCTATTGAGAAGAAGTTTGTTGTTTATAAATTTAAAGATTAATTATATTGATTATTGATTGATTCAACAGTAGAATATATTTTTTCATGAATTTCTGAAATCCAAAAAGGATTATAATTTACATAGGTTACTTTATCTTCATAACAAACAGTCATAGTGTTGGGAGATAATAAAATGAGATGAGCATTTATTTTTAATAGATATTCTTGTTCGTCTAAATCTTTATCATTTTCTTTGGATGAAATTTTTTTAGGTTCTGTTTGAGATTCCAAAAGATTCAATAAATATTGTTGAAAGTAATCTAAATCTTCTAAAAAATAATTTTCCGTATTTGACAATCCTTCTCCAAAATATTCTTTATAGTCTTTTTCTAAACCATCTGCTTCTAAAACCATATTTTTTTCTGAATATAAGTCAATTATCCCATCATATTTTCCTTTCCCAAAACCATCAACAAAAAGTCGCTTTTTATAATTTGATTCAGTTATTATTACAACTCCTGGTTCAAAGGCATCCAATGTTTCTAGTGCTTCTTGCTCTGTCCAATATGTTTTTTTAACATAATTTATAAAATATTCATTATATATTTTTTTAAAGTCTGAATTTTCTTGGGTTGTGACTGTTTTAGTCTCTTTAGGTAATAAATCTTCTAAATTAGAGTTAGAATTTATTCTTTTGGCATGATTCGTATAAAAAGATGCATTAATTGATGATCCTAATAATAATAAAATCGCAGTTAAAGTTTTATACATATTAAAAAAAGCAAAATCTCTTTGAGTTTATAAATTTAAAGAAAATATTAATTTAACCATATTTAAAAAGTAAAGCATTAAAACTTAGTTATCTGTTAATTTTGTTGTGATTATACAACCATCTTTAGTCACAATCAAAGAATGTTCATGTTGGGAAACTATTCCTTTTTTTACTTCAACTAGAGGGGCATGGCCATAAATGTTTCCAACTTTTAATAATTCCTTTAGAGCAAATCTAGTTTTACCTTCTCCAAATTCTTTGGTTAGCCATCTTGTTGTAAAAGGTAATCCGTTGTAAGATTTTATTTTTTGGAAAACTTCTCTTGTAAATGGACTGCGAACAGGTTTTTCATTAACTTGAGAAAAAATTGTTGTAAGGCCTCCTTCTTGTATTTTACCTTGTCCATCTGTTGCAAAAGGCTCGATAGCAATCGTCATACCTTCTTTTAATTTAGCCGATACAGTTAATTCTATGTTCGGCATTGTTGGTGATGTATGTATTTGAAATTTTCCTAAACCGTGTCCAGAAAGATTTCGTACTGGTTGAAATCCATTTTTAGAAATTGTTTCTTGTATTACTTTTCCTATTTCTCCAATAGGAATTCCTGGTTTTATTTCTTCTAAAGCGTTCATTAAAGCAATTTTGCTAGCGTCTACCAAATCCTTATATTTTCCATCTAGATTAACTGTTAGTGCAGTATCTCCAATAAATCCATTTACATGAGCGCCTACATCTATTTTAATAACATCTGAAGACTTTATAGTTGTCGTATCATTCTCCAGTGAACAATAATGTGCTGCAATTTGATTTATAGAAATTTGTGCGGGGAATGCTATGCCTCCACCTAATTTAATTATTTGTTCTTCAATTTTGTCTAGAATGTCAACTACTTTTGCACCTTCCACAATTAAAGATTTGCCGTATTCTCTGGCTTTTGCTGCGATTTCTCCAGCCTTTATAAAATCTTGAATTTCTTGTTCGTCCATCGTAAATAATGTTTTTATTAAGAAGTATATAAAATTATTGTGTTCTATAAATTCCTATTTTTCCGTCAAAATCATTGAATATGTTCCTCATTATTTGTATTACTTCTTCGAAGTTTAGTTTATTTGTAAATTTAGAGCTTTTTAAAATTTGAAATCGGGAATCATAAGCATCCATTGTCGAGAAACCTATATTCTTTATATTTTTACTAATTAAATCGGCTTTTATTTTTTTTAAACATCTTTCTAATGTGTATGTTGTGTTATCAAATTTATATTCATTATTATAATCGTTAAAAATCGGAGGACTAACATAAGCTAAATAAATGTTTGTTTGTTTAGTTTCTACTACTTTAAACTCTCCTGGTAAAAAAATTTCATTTTCGTTTATTTTATCAGGCAATTCAGGGAAATGTAATTTCGCATAAAATGCATCTCCTGAAGAAAAAATTCGTTTAGGAATGAATGAAATTAACATTGCCTCTAAATTTTGATCAAATAAGTGTTCATTTGGGTATAAAGTTATATTTGATGTCATGAAGAAATTCTAAAATCTAAATCCATTTATATGTTTTTCATCGTTTTATTAAAAAGCTTTATAAAGACTCAATTTATTCTAATTTCTAACATTTACCTGATGGAAAACTCCAGAAGAAGGTCCTTGTGAAATAATTGCTATTTCTAATAGGATGTATAGGTGAAATAAAATGAAACGAAAAGTATGTAGAACTTGCAAGTGTTTTGTAGAGGGAGATATTTGTCCGCTTTGCAAAAAAACATCATTTTCAACGACATTCCAAGGTCACGCATTTATTTTAGATGCAAACAAATCTGAAATAGGTAAAAGAATGGGTGTCGAAGTTAAAGGAGAATATGCAATAAAAGTTAGATGAGGGATTAATAATGAATATAACTATAATCGATAAAAAAGAAAATCCTGTTCTTTCAAGAACAGAAATTGTTGCAAATATTATTTTCGATAAAGCAACGCCTAGTAGAAAAGAAATTCAAAAATCCATAGCTAAAGAAGCTAAAGGAGATGAAAAATTAACAATAATTAAAAACATTAAAACTCAATTTGGAGATTCTAAAGCAGTTGTTTCAGCATTGATTTATGCATCTGAGGATGTAATGAATAAATTAGAAAGAAAAAATTTAATTGAGAAACATGTAGGTCACGAACCTAAAAAAGAAGAGGAAGAAAATTAATAGGTGATTAACATGGCAGAAAAGAAAAAACCAGCAGCAGCTCAAAAAAAAGAGAAAAAAGCATATAACATTTACAAATCATATGAACTTAAAGGCGATAAATTGGAAAGAAAAAATAGATTCTGTCCAAAATGCGGTCCTGGAGTGTTCATGGCTACGCACAAAGATAGAAAAACTTGTGGTAAATGTGGTTATTCTGAAAAAATCATAAATAAATAATTTTTATTTTAAAAGTGATTATGATGAGTGAATTAATTACTGTTAGAGATTTTAAAATTTCGGATTTAAATGATCTTGAATGGTTTGTCGCAAATCATGAATTTTCTTTTTTTAACGATACTTCATGGACCAATCATACTGACTTTTTCTACAATTGGATACATTCATTAAAAACGAGTAAGTTAAAAAATTCTTCAATAAATTATTGTGTAACATATGAAGGAGATTTTGCTGGAATAATTATGTTTGATAGTTTAAAAGAATTTCTAGGAAAAGGCTGTGAAATAGGATATGTCATCGATCAAGAATTTAGAAATAAAAAAGTTGGACAAACGAGTGTGAAAAAAGGACTTTCAAAGTTTTTTTCTGAAACAGGGATCGAATATGTTATTGCAAAAATAAGGCCTCAAAATATTCCTTCTCAAAAAATCGCTGAAAAAGTTGGGTTCAAACGTTCTAGAATTAAAGATGTTTATGGAAATTATAATTATGAATTGTACAAAAATAATTTCCACGTACATGAATAAGTTTAAAAACTAATGTTTTCTCTTTTTGCATTGTGAAAGCAATAATTTTTGACATGGATGGAGTTCTTATAGATAGTATGAAATATCATGTTGAGTCCTGGATTGAAACATTTAAAAAAGTCGGAATAAATGTAAGTTCTAAAGAAATATTTCTTAATGAAGGTAGTTCTTTCAAAGACACCATATTAAAGATTTCAGAAGAAAAGAACATGGAATTGAAGTTAAGTGATTTAAACACAATGAAAAATTATCGACATGAATATTTACAAAATACATTTGTGATTAAACCATATGCTGGAATAATTAAATTTATTTATTTTTTAAAATTAAAAGGATTTAAAGTTGCTACAGTTACGGGAAGCAATAAATTACTTGCAGAAAAAGTTTCTAAAGAGATGTTTAATGATTTGTTTGATGTTGTAATTAGTTCTGATGATGTTAAACAAAGTAAACCGCATCCTGAACCTTATCAAAAAGCCATAAAAAAATTGAAGATTAAAAATGATGAAGCAATAGTTATAGAAAATGCTCCTTTAGGAATAAAAAGTGCTAAAGATGCAGGTTTATTTGTCATCGGTTTAGAAACAACGTTACATAAAAAAGATCTTTGTGAAGCAGACATAATTTTAAAAAATCACGAAGTGTTGTTTGAATACTTAAAAACTAAATTAAATATTTCTGAGTAAAACTTCTTTATCCATTTGTAAAATTAATTTTGCTCTTTTAACAAAATCTTCTGCTTCAAAAAATAATTTATCAATTTCTTCTCCTGATGTTCCTAGAAGAGTTTCATGGCCAATGTCTTTTGCCAAGGTATATAGTTTTCTTAAAGTTTTCAAGTATTTTTTTTCTAACAAAGAATTATTTACATAATATTTTTCAACTAAATCTGCAACGTGATGTGGTGCAGGCGGAACTATGTCTATATGCATTAATATTGAATGTGATGCATCCATTACAGCCCAATAAAGATCAACCATAATCGAGAGTAATTTTTTTTCAGCTCCTTTAATTGTTTTTGGTGCTCTAAGATAATATGACCAAACTGCTTCTCTTGTTGGACGAATTTGTCCTGTTTCAAGTAAGAATTGTGCAGGCTGGAAAAATCCTTCATCGTAAACTGCAACTCCATCTCTTAAAACGTTTATTATTATTGGGTCAGCCAATCTAACGTGTTCCCAGAATTTGCTTATGTGCATTGTTGTAATATGAAATTTTGATGATATAGACGAAGCTGTGTTTTCAATAATAACTCTTAATGACTCAACAACTTCATCTGAGAAAACATATTTTAAATCGTTTATTAGAAGCATAATGTCGATATCTGAATTTTTAACTGCATCTCCTCTAACTGCGCTTCCAAAAAAAATTACTCCTTTCAAAAGTTCATCTAATTCTTTTTTTAATTTTGTGGAGAATTCTTGAACTAATTTATAGTCGTCTTCGTCATAATAATGTTTTATTTCCGACTTTCGTTCTTTTAGAGAAAATTCCATGTCACACCCTTTTTGATTATTGTTGGAATCGTTTATTTATATACTTAACGAAAATAATTTATTTTCGTTGGTGTGTGCTAGAAATTTTATTTCTCCGCATAAAGATCAGGACATATTATATGAAACTTGCAACGGCTTTCGGAGTTCTGCTTTCAGAAACCTTTTTTCTATATTTTGCTTACAGTATTCTGTTTCCTGCATTCCGCTCTCAGTCATTCCAGCGGTACTTCGGACCAAAGTTTAAACTGTTCTGAAGGTGAATAAGCGCCAAATACATATCCTGGAGGCATTCTGTATCCTGCAGCTCCATTGATTCCACCATATATGTTGCTAAAGGCATTACCTCCTCCTCCATTTCCAAAATGATATGAATTACCTATGCTGGCACCCGTTAAATTCCATAAAGAATATTGAGTACTTCCTGGATCATTTATTTCTTCTTCGTGTCCTTCAGAAGCATAATGTCCTTTGTAGCCGTTCTTTTCTAAAACTTTTATGGCTTCTGCAATAGGGAATACTCCTTGGCCTGCTGGAAGATGTCTGTGATCTCCTGTAAGTGTGTCTACAACTTGAACTCCTCCAATAACTTGTGCTTTGGCCATATCCTCTACTTGTTGAAGATACCATTTATTGAATCGTTTAAGTTTGCTTTCTTCAGATTCGTTCGGATTTTCTTTTGGAAAATGATTATACCACATATTTAGGTGAGCAGTATCAAATTCTCCTGCTATGTGTTCTTTTGCTTTTTCTTCCATTTGTTTATCTGTGAATTTTGAACGATATCTAGGGTCGTGTTTCATTTGTTCGACCATCTCTTTACGTGCATTTTGAATTAATTCTATAAATTCTTTTGGATGTCCACCATATGCTGTTGGGAATCCTAATTCTGGTCCAACGTGAATTGGTGCGAGAGGTTTCTTTTTTTCAGTTTGTTCCATAGCATATATTCCTAATTCGGCGTAAGATTTTGAAACTTTTTCTTTTCCAAATTTTTCAACACGTTCTATGTTTTGCATTGTGTCCCAAATGTTTTGAGCTTGAGCTTCTGATTGTGAGGCAGAATCTTGTGCGTGATTTATGTGTCTTTTTAAAGCGAGAATTTCATATTTTTTTTCTTCTTCGAGTCTTTGTGGTAGAAATTCAACTTCTTTTTTGAAGTTTTCTTGTATTTGGTTTTGAGCTTGCTTAAATTGTTCTTCAATTTTATTTTTTTCTGATTCATCTTTAGCTTTAGATAATTCTTGTTCTTTAGATTTTTGTAAGTATTCTAAATTTTGCATAGTTTCATTTCGTTTTTCTAATTTTTCTTCTTCAAGTTTTCTTTGAAATATTTTATCTATATTTCTTAATTGTCGTAATTCTTTTTCATAATTTGTTGTATGATAACCGATTTGTGCTTTGTGCTGATTATATTGGTTTTCTAATTGCATACGCACTGCCCATTCTTCGGGAGTTAAGTTTAAACCCGATTCTTTGTTTCTTTGATCTGCAAATTTCTTAAATTCGGGCCAGTCTACCTTTTTAGTTTCTATAGTTCCTTTTTCTTCGTTCCATAAGGGAACTCTATTACGAATAAATTTTTCCGTATCTTTTGGATCTAATTTATTTCCTTGTGAATCAATATAATCTCCTTTTTGTATTGGAACGCCGTTTGGACCTACGGTGTTTTCTTTAGCTTTTTCCCATATTGGGACTGAAAATGAACCTTGACTTCCACCTAGGGAACCTGTACTTATAGGCATAATTTTCCCTGTTCTCTTGTCTACAAGATATTTATGTCCATCTTTATTTTCGTCATAACCTGTAAAATCGATAAATTTTGTTTTATCTTTTTGATTGAAATCTGCAGTTGTAATATCTCTTTGATATTCTTGTGACCAAATGTCAACACCGCCACCCGCACCTATTTCAATGTTAAAATCGATGGCTTCTTTTATGGCTTTAAGATGTTCTTGACGTTTTCGTTCGCTAAAACCTCCTTGTTCATGATCAAATCCAGTTACATTTTGCATATGATGTGGAGATAATTCTAAACCTTGCCATTTTAATCCACTAACTTGTATCATTTCTTTTATGGCTTGTCTTTGTTCTTTAGTTACAGAAGGTAAACCCGTCATCATTCCACCTGCATGACTTGTTTGTAAAGCTAATTGTAAACTTCCAGATCCTTTTCTTATTGAAGCAATCATATTTCGAAGAATTGCTTGTTGTCCACCACCGGCAGCTGTTTCTGCAAAGGTTGCTCCCAATCGACTTATAGGAATAATTGGTTTAGAAAGTAATTTGTCTTCGATATTTGGATTAATGGATTTATTTTGTTCATTTGGTGCTAAAAATTTGTCCATCTCTTCAAAGTAATTCGACATTGTATTGTTTTAACCTTATTTATTTATAATTATAACGTTTTTTAAGAAGAAAAAATATGCCTTCACTCTTATTGGGGGGACAAGTGAAGGCATAGAATAAGTGTGTGACTAAATGTCAACACATATGCCAAAATAAAAAATTTGATGTACTTACCTAAGTACTTCAATTCCTAAGTCATTAGACAATTGTTGTCTTGCTCCTTCTCTTTGCTTAGCATTTTGAGGACCAATAACCCAAGGAGATTTAACGCCTGTTATGATTGTCATAACTGTTAACTTTCCTTTCATCTCGTCTGAAACTCTCGCACCCCAGATAACGTTTGCACTTTCATCCATTGATTCAGTAACTAATTCACCAATGTTGTTAATGTCATCTAAAGTCATATCATTTCCACCTGAGATTTGAATAATTGCTCCTGTAGCTCCTTCATAACTAATGTCTAGTAAGGGATTGCTTAATGCTCCTCTTACTGCTTCTTCTACTCTGTTTTTAGTATCTGATGAACCTACTCCAATAACTGCTACTCCTCCTGAAGTCATGATTGCTTTTACGTCAGCATAATCTAAATTAACTAAGGAAGGTACTGCAATTGTTTCAACAATTCCTTTAATCATAGTTGAGATTAATTCGTTTGCTACAGCAAATGCTTGGTTAACTGGTAAGTTACCTGCAATTTGAACTAATCTGTTATTATCAATAACAATAACTGTGTCTGAAACTTGTCTTAATGCTTGTAGACCGTATTCCGCTTTGTCCACTCTTGCTCTTTCAATTTTGAAAGGCATAGTAACTGTTCCAATAACTATTGAGCCTGCTTCTTTTGCAACTTTTGCAATAACTGGAGCTGAACCTGTACCTGTTCCTCCTCCCATTCCAGCACATACGAAAACCATATCTGCACCTTTACAAGCTTCTTTAACTTCTGGAAGTGCTTCTTCAGCTGCTTCTTGACCAACTTGAGGATATCCACCTGCGCCAAGACCTCTAGTCTTTTCTTTTCCAATTAAGAATTTTCTATCAGCTTCAATTATATTTAAATGCTGAAGATCTGTATTACATGCAATTATTTCTGCACCTTGAATACCTTTTTTGTAAAGCCAATTTACAATATTATTACCTGCGCCACCTGCACCGATAACTTTGATGTTAGCTTGTCCTACGTCCATTCCCGTCATATCTTGGGAATTCTTTGCCGAATCTACGATAAAATCCATTTTTTCACACAACCCCTTATTTTTTTAGGATAGCACATTTAATCTTTCTTGCAGTTCGAGGATGTGTTTTCTGACCCCCCTCAGATACAAGTTTAAGACGTTTTAACGTACTGACTAAAAGTCAGAGGTTTTAACTATATAAATATTTCTATATTCTAAAATATAGTTTTAAGAAGAGGGTTTTACTTCGAACAATATTTTCTTTTTTCCAGGATAAAGTCCCATAGAAGCCATCTGATTGTACTGTTCTGGAGTTAAGGTAAGTAAAATGAGGTTAAATTTGTATTTATCAGAAATGTAGAGTGCATTTTTCTTAATTGACTCTATATCCATGTCTTTTCCAATAACCAATACATTTGCTTTGTTCTTTTCTTCATTACCGTGTAAAACAACCATTTCTAAGTTATCAAAGCTTGAAATAGACTCTACAAAGTCTTGTATTGCACTTTTCCTATCTTGAAGTATTTCTGTAAGGAAGAATGAATTGTCCATATTAAGACAATATAATTTGGCAGTTTTAATTTCTTCAACATCTATGATTTTACTCTTTACTAGTTGATTAAGCATCCTATAGGTCGTAGCGGGAGGCGTTCTTGTGAGTTTAGCTATCTCTCGAAGATAATACTTTTGATCTTCGTTATTTATAAATAGTTTAAGTATTTTTAATAAAGAATCGTTCAACAAAGATTCAAAGATAGTTTTCTTATCCAACATAGTATATTTTTTATAAAGTCTCATATATAAATATTTCGGTATTTGGAACGTTGTTCCATATTTGGTTGCTTGTTCCATATTTGAAATAGTGTTTCACAACATAATAATTAATTAACCATAATCATTTATAGAAATGTAACACTTAAGAAGTATAGACATTTATTGTTCGTAATACAATTCTTTAACGTCTTCAATGGACGAGATATCTTCAACATATCTGTCTGGTCTTAACCTAGAAACTCGGGGAAATCTTAAAGCGAAACCAGAGGAATAAGAAGTGCTTTTCTGTATTTCTTCATATTGAATTTCTAAAACTATTTGAGGTTTGACTTTGATTTCTTTTCCTTTTTCAGAAAGTAGGAGAGGTTCTAAAAGGTTAGTTAGTTCTTCAAAAGAGACTCCTTCTTCTCCTTTTTCTTTAAATCCAGTTCCAACTTTTCCTATTTCTAAAAGTTCTCCGTCTTCGTTTTGACAAGCTAGTGTGAAGGAGGTTAACCAATTGCTTCGTTTTCCTTCTCCCCATTCTGCCCCAACGACAACTAGATCTAATTCTTCCATAACGGGTTTAAATTTAATCCACGCTGTAACTCTTCCGCCCGGGGTATATTTGCCTTGTAAGTCTTTAATCATGATTCCTTCATTTCCTGCTTTTAGAGATTCTTCGTAGAATTTTTGAGCTTCTTCTTCGTTTTTGATTAATTTTCCTTTTGCAGAGACTATTTTTTTAGGTTCAGCAATTATTACTTTATGTAGTATGTTTGTTCTTTCAGAAAATGGTTTGTCTATAAGTAATTCATTTTCATTCAAAAGTATGTCGAATACATTGCATTCCACAGGGAAATCTTTAGACATTTGTTCTATGTTGTATTTTCGTCTAATAAGCTGGGATATTTTTTGAAAGGGTAGATAATTGCCTGTTTGAGGTTCGAACCCAACTAATTCTGCATCTAGTATGCATTTATCTGAGTGAACATATTCTTGAATTGTTTTTACAACTCCAGGGAATTGTTTTGTAACTTCTTCTAGTCTTCTTGTAAATAATAAGACTTTTTTTCCGTTTTTATGAATTTGAACCCTGAACCCATCATATTTATACTCTGCTTGGCAAGGTAACCCTGTTCGTTGGAATGCTTCGTTTAAGGATTTTTCTTTTCTTGCGAGCATTACTTTACATGGAGTTCCTAATTCTAAAGTTATTTTTTGAAGAGATTTATTTTGTTTTATATGTTGTATAACTTTATTTATGTCTGCTGTAAAATCCATGGATTTCTTAACTAGTTCTTTGATGTAATTTATTTTAGGAACATCTTCAGGGAACGTTATATCTATATTTGATTTTAGATTATGTGTTAAGGCATTTATTTTGTCATCGTAATTTAATTCATCTGTGAAATAGGCATATGCAATTGCATCTTTCAATGTGCCTATGGAGATTCCTATTCTTAAGTCTTCTAATATTGTTCTTACTATGAATTTTGCTTCTAAAGGTGTCGCTGTTCCTAATAATTTGTGTATGTGTGATAATTTAACGTCTTGAGATCCAATTCCTTCATGAGACGCAAGGTTTTGTAATGTTGAAAATACTTCTTTTAGAGTTAGATTTTTGGAGAAAAGTGTTTGTTGTCTCTTTGTTTGACAAAGTTGGAATGCAACTTCACCTAGGTCTCCTGTTTTTTTAAATAGTTTTAATACATCTGAATCGGAATGTCCCATTGAGTTGGCAATTGCTTTGGCGACCAGTTTTCCTGCAATTCCTATTTTCTTGGACTCCCATTCTGGAAATACTAAACCTTGTAATAGAAGTATTGTTGGTTCTATTTGTTCATCAGGGAGTTTTTGTAGAAATTTGGCTAAAATGTATGTTTTCTTAAGTCTTTGTGGAGAAATTTCTAAAGATTGGTATAGTTCAGCAAGTTCTTTGTAAAGCATAGATTTAGTTTAGTATATTAATATTTAAAGTTGTTGAAATTTCATTTTATTAGATCATATAATATTAAAACATATTTTGAAAAGAAGTTAAAAAAGCCATAATTAATGTGTTTTGTTCTTATTTGTATTGCGCCTTTAGAATACAGTTCAGGGAATAAAGATGTATCCTTTATTAATTTCTTTATATTACATGAATCTACTTTCATTATATAGTCTGTTGAAAAGTCTTGAGGTTTTTCTTCTAAAAAGTAAGTTTGTCCATTTATTGTTCTGAAATACCAATGTTTTTCGTCTGCATTTGTTTTCTCTATTAAAAGATAATCTTTATTTCCGAGAGCGAAACCACCTATAAATGACTTATTGGTTAAATCTACTTCTTCTAACCTGTAAAATTCATCAGGACTAAAAGAACAATTTAAACTTGTATTTATTTCGAGTGCATTGGCTTGTGTAAAAAGAAATATAAAGACTAAAATGTATATTATCCACTTCATATGCTAAATTATTTTAAAAATATTATAAATATTGTGTTTCCGTAAGATTTCCGGATTTCTTGACGGTGGTTATAAATTAGAGTTCTACCATAACTAGTTCATGAAAAACAAGATTGGAAAAATACTTGGAACATCGTTAGGTATTCTGGTTTTAAGTACGAGTTTACTTATGTATGGCAAGAAAGGAACAACCACTTATGAAAATTCTAAATTTTGTTTAAATAATTCATTTGTTAATGTTAAATATATTGAGAATTGTTTTGACACATTTACTAATGATGAAAATAGGCTTTATTTATCTTTTAACGATACGTGTTATATTATGAAGGACAAATTAGGCGAAAATTTGTTGGATTGGAAAAATTTAAACTTAAAAAAACAAGAAAATATGTTGGAAGAAATTACTATTAAAATAGGAAGAGAAGAGAAAAAATATGTCTTTTTAGAAGGAAAAGACAGCACAAACATAGAGTTTGTTACTAATGCGGCTTTATTTAAAAAAGGGAACCAAATATATAATTTAGTCTTGGATTCTATTGGATTAGAGCTGAAAAAGAGCTATTTTGACAAAAATTCAAGATATTTTAACTCTATTGAAAAATTAGTCGAAAAGCAATGATTTATAAATAGATAAAAATATTCAAAAGCGTTAGAATGTTTAGACAGAAAGTTGTTTAGAATTCTAATGGAGTAAATTAAAATGAATGGAACAGTAAAATTTTTTAACGAATCTAAAGGTTTTGGATTTGTTACAGCTGAAGACGGAAAAGAATACTTTGTACACATTTCCGGATTAGCGTCAAGTGATTTGAGATTGAAAGAAAATGATCCAGTTGTCTTCGAAGTAGAAGAAGGCGAAAGAGGACCAAAAGCAGTTAACGTTTCTTTAGCGCAAGCAGAATAAATAGAGTTTAATTGAATTGAGTAAATCTATTTTTTTATTTTTTTTATATTACTAGTAATGATAATTTTCCTACTAAATGTGTTAAAACTATCACGAATATTGCTATAATTATGTGTTCTAAGATTATGTGTACAGGATCTTTTCGTTCTCTTTTTGCAATATAATAACTAAAAACAGATATTAATGAAAGTCCCCAAAATATACTTATTAGAACTGCAAGATCTAATTGGAAGAAATATATTGGAATTATAAACGATAAGGCAAATAAAAATTTAAAAACAAATGTGGATATTGTTGCTTCCCAAATTTCTTTAACTCTTAAGTTTTGAGATTCTTCAGATATATGTATTCCAAATGCATCTGACATTGCATCTGCTATAGCTATAACTAATATTCCACTAAAGATGATTGTTTTTGAGCTTGTGCTTGAGTTTAATCCTATGATGAGTCCTAAAGTTGTTATTATTCCAGAAGTCAATCCAAAACTTAATCCTTTTCTATAGGAATTCCTCATGTAGGGGATTTAATTTTTTGTATTTAAATAGTTTTACATTGGACAGAGTTTTTTCGATTAGGATGCCTGTAATGTCTGAAAACAACGTTTTAACACATTAGTCGCACTGGACATCTCCGTGAGAAGCTTATAAACTGATTTGACCATATTTGTTGTAGGTGATTCGCATGGATGTAAAATTTATTGAAAAATTATTTTTTGAACAAATAAAACAAGTTACTAAGAAAAACTTACACAAAAGTTACGATTATCAATTTTCAGATGCATGGGTGAATAATTTTCGTGCAGGCGGCGAAACTATTTGGTGAGTGAAATGAAAGACGAAAAATTTATTGGAGAGTGTGAGATGTATCAACATCAAGTTGTTGAAACTATGAAAGAATATGGCTTAATTTATGCTGAAGAAGAAAATCTCATTGAAGAATATCTCTTTAGCACTAATAGGGTGGGTGTTGCAAAGTGAGTGAATTGAATTCTATTGCTAAATTTTATCAAGATATTTTATCTCATGAGATGAAGATGAAGTATAATTCTATTTGATTTTTTCTTTTTTAGAAATGTTTATATATGTGTTTTCTTGAATTAAATTCATAACACGTGAGGTGTTTTTATGGAAAATAATAATTTATGGATGATCTCCATCGTTGCAATTGTAGCAATAGTTGGAATGGTATGTATGTTTAGTGGAAATAAAGTTAGTTATGCTCAACAAGGAGCAGATTATGTTGTTTCTGAGGAAAATGGAGATTTGACAGGACAAGCTGGAAAATTTGATGTCATTAATGCTGCAATAAAAGCATGTACTGGTTGTTCTGGAACGCCCTCATATAATTTGCCATCTGATTGTGCACCTGAATCAACTGTTACTTGTGATTCCTATACTGCAACATATAGTACTCTTCAAAATTCAGCGGTATGTCAAGCATATTGTAGAGGCACATGTTATGTTTATGATTTTGATGCAGGAATGTGGGATACAAGAATGATTTCAGAAGATTTTACTAAAGCTTGCAGTTCTGCATCATCAAGATAATCTTTATTTTTTATTTTTATCCTTTAATTACACCATCTATTACCATATGACAACAGTAGCGTATACGCACTTCGTTTGTATGCACTGAGAAAAAGTGTATTATTTTATCCTTTAATTACACCCAATGGTTTAAGTTTTGCAACTAAATTACCTATTTTAGCATCATGTGAAACTTTAACCACTTCATCTACATCTTTGTAGGCTTTTGGTGCTTCGTCTGCAACTCCTTTTACTGAACCTACTTTTAAGAAAATGTTGTCTTTTTCCATTT
>CAZCGV010000003.1:0-38887 GCA_964498515.1 uncultured Methanosarcinales archaeon | reverse complement strand
TGTAAAATGAATCCAACCAAATGCTGTCAAACATGCATAAGTGACGAAAGGTTTGTATATACAGTACCAAGTTGTTCTGAGGGAGAGGATGAAGCGTATTTTAACAATGGCCTAGATTGCAACTTACATCTATTCGCAGATGATGAAACCTTGCATTATAGATTTAGTTTAAGAAATGGCCATACATTAGATTGTGCTAAATGTAAAAGTTGCGTAATACATGGCGGTCGATGTTATGAAAGAAAAGTAGCTTGTATGGGATTTGTGGAGGTGAAGGAATGAAATTCAAATTAGATACTGTAGTTGAAATGGAAAAGCACCACTGCTTAAATTGCGATTTTAGAATAGAAAACTGCGATACATGCATATTTCAACCACATGATTATTTTTGTAGTTGGGAAGACCAATTGGTAAATTGTCCGTTAAAATTAATAAAGGATGGTGAATAACATGAACACATTAATATATCACCACGCTAAAGCAGGACTAGAGAAATCATTAGTAAGTATCAATAAGAAAATCAAGCGTAAATCTGATATGTTGCAAAATGTACTTGACGCTAACATAGGGACGCCAAGGACAAGAGGTAAAAGGCGTAGTGATATAGCTAGTGATTGCGAGGAAAGAGATCGGATTGAAAAGGCGTTATTAGAGCTCGAGGAAATGAAAGGGTAGAGGTGTAAAGTATGATACACGGGTTAAAAATATTACCTAAATACTACGAAGCGGTTGCAACTGGTAATAAAAATTTCGAGGTTAGGAAAAATGATCGTAATTTTAAAGTTGGAGATTATGTATATTTAAAAGAATTTGAAAACAGAAGATACACAGGACGCGGAGCTTTTAGAGTAATTACTTATGTATTAACTTCTGAAGAGTTTGAAGGTATCGCAGATGGCTACTGTGTCTTTGGTATGATTTAACGGAGGTTAATTATGAACAATAAACCAAAATGCACCAAGAGGTGCATAAACAATGTCAAAGGTGCAAGATCCGATTTATGCAAAAGATTAAGTTGTGAGTTACAGGACATACATGGCACGTATCACCATGAATATTGCCAGTGTCCTAGAGAGTATAGGGAGGGGTAAACATGAAAGCAATGGAAATTAGAAATGTGTTAGCTATATCTCAATTTGAAATAGAAGAAAATTGTGATTTAAGCGAAAATGTAGATATTGACGATTTAAAAAGAAGCTACAAAGAGGCGTTTGAAAAGTTGAGTCAGTTAGAACAAAACTCTATAACACTAAAGGCTATTGAATTGGCTCATTATAAAAAAGATTATGAAAATGTTTGTGTTGTTGATGGAAAGTGGCTTGTAAGGTGCAATGGTAAATGGTTACCTATTTTAGGATGGTATCAATCACAACTAGAACAGGAGGGAAAGCATGAGTGATCATTTAGAAGCTATTCACGTAGCTATAGGGTGTGTATGTGCTACTGATGATTTGGAAGAGAAGCAGAAGGTTAGGGTTTTAAGAACTCTTGAGAAGATGGAAAGGACAACAACTGATATGGTGAACGATGAAAAAAGTTAAAATATCAAACAAGTTGCCATCGTTAAATCAGTTTATCAACAAATTAAAGTCAAATAAGTATCAAGGACAGAACTTTAAGAATGACATCGAGGATTTTATCGCGTGGGAATTAAAAAGCCAATGCAAGGCAAATTTCGAACGTATAGGTATATTATTTATTTGGAAAGAGCCTGATAATATGCGTGATGATGATAACGTGTCGAGCGCTCATAAATATGTACTAGATGCAATGCAGAAGTTAAATATTATTGAAGGTGATGGAAAGAAACAAGTTTTCTTTGATGATGTGTTCCTGCTGGACCGAAGTAATAAAGATGGGAGCGTTGAATTAATTATCTATGAATACCCAGCGGTAAAAAATGAATACGAACGCATACTTCAAAGAATTGACTTGTCGGAAAAGAAACTAGATGTTTACAGAAAGCATATAGAGGTGAAAGATGTATAATTTTAAGAGGCTTGAAAAAGTCTCTTTTTATTTTGAAAAAGTGTTGACAATGACCAAATAAGGGCTTATAATTTACCTATAAAGGACGAAAGGAAGTGAGTTGAATGTTATTTGGTAGAGTATACAATAGTGTAGAAATAGCTGAAATTACTGGTTTTTCTCAAAGACAAACTAGAAGAAAGATAAGTAATGCTATTGAAGATGGGACGTTGACAGAAAAACAGTACATGCAAGCAGGGCAATCTTATGTAGTTACTAATCATGGGATTAAGAAGGTTTTTGGGAAGTATCCTGATGAATTTGAAGCGGAGAAGGTGAAGAAGTGAAAAATACTAAATTAGAATTACATCATGATCATTTTCAGAATTTTAAACGTTATGGAATACCAAAGGCGCAATTGGTTATAGCGGACATACCATATAACTTAGGAAAAAACGCTTATGGTTCTTCGACCGAATGGTATGTAGGTGGGGAGAACAAAAACGGTGAAAGCGACAAGGCAGGAAAATCTTTTTTTAAAACTGACGAAAATTTTAATCTTGCTGAATATATGCACTTTTGCAGTAAACTTCTTAAAAAAGAGCCAAAAGGAAAGAATCAAGCACCAGCAATGATTGTGTTTTGTGCGTTTCAACAAATACCTATAGTGGAGGAATACGGAAAGAAACACGGATTCAATAACAGTTATCCTATTTTCTTTATTAAAAATACTTCTCCGCAAGTATTAAAGGCTAACATGAAAATTGTTGGCGCTACTGAATTTGCGGTCGTTTTATACCGTGATAAGTTGCCGAAGTTTAGAAACGGTGTTCAAACTGATGAAAATGAAAAAAACATACGTGGAACGGGTAAGATGATTAAAAACTGGTTTGAGTGGAAGAAAGACGATAAAAAAATGTATCCGAAATGCCATCCAACTCAAAAGTCTGTTGCTAACCTAAAAGAATTGATTGAAATTTTTACAGATGTTGGTGACGTTGTAATAGACCCATGCGCTGGTAGTGGCTCAACGTTAAGAGCTGCTTATGAATTAGGTCGTCATAGTTATGGTTTTGAAATAGAAAAGAAATTTTACAAAGAAGCAAAAGAAAAAATGGTCAATATAGAACAAATTGATCAACAACTTAGTTTGTTTTAGGGGTGATTAAATGACTTGGAATCAAACGGCAATGTTATCGGTACTTATTGTATTAGCATTATGTGGTTACGCATTATTCATGTTGAGATTTATGTACTACGAATGGTTAAGAGATACACAGAAAAGGAAGTGTTGATAATGATGAATGAATACTTAGAAAGAATAGAAAAGTCGGGCTATAAATTCCAATTAACTAACAAGCATATAAGCGTATGGAAAAACGGTCCAATGGATTCAAAACGATTTCATGGTGATTCTTATGAGCAGATGGTTAAAAAGGCATACGACCATGTAACCGGTAGCGCCAATGGATAGCAAAGTAAGGGACCATAAAATCAATGAACTATGGGAAAGTGGCTACTCTATATTAGAAGCTGAAAACATAGTTGATAATGGCCTTGAGGTAAAAACAGATAATTTATCAGGTGAAAAAGTTGTAGATATTCTCAAAAGGATTTCAAGACAGAAGGAATCAGAAAGAAAAGCACAGTTAAGTCAAGACTTATATCAAACCGAAGAAGGTAAGTTTTACTACAAAGACGGCAAGACTACTGTTAGGAGGTAATATGAACGTTATAAGCTTAATAGATTCTAAGACATTAAAGAAGGGTGTTAGTTATCCAGTTTTGAAGGTTATAGACAAAGAACACGGATTAGAACTTTTTAACAAGAAATACAAAATTGTAGGTGATAACGGCGTAACTAGGAATTACCTAGCGGAATATTTTAGAGAGAAAGAGGATGGTGGTATGTTGAATGGTAAGTTTAAGTGGGTTGGAGGAGATGCGCTTTCTAGAGGACAAGTTGTTGAATTTAACTACGGAAGTTGTTATGAATTGCATCTGCATGGAATTAGAACATTGGATGAATTAGAAAAAGCATTTGGTAAGTTTGAACCATACAAAGAATACCTGACTATTAGTGAGTTGGAAGAAGGGAAACAATACATCGACCAATACGGAAACAAGTTCAGAAAAACTAAAAGAGGATACGAAGCTTTTTATGATCATTGTGACGAAGGATGGGAGTTATCGTTAATTAGATTAAATGACGCTACCGAACTTAAACTTACAGAAGTAAACCCAAATCAAAAACGCATTGACGAGTTAAACAAACTTATCGAAGAAACCAAAAAGGATCTATTTGACGCCCAAGAGGTAGCAGAGAATAAAAAGATGCTTATTAACAGCTATGAAGCAGAGTTAAAAGAGTTGGAGGGGTAGAAGTGAGTTTAAAAGGCAGAGCGATAATGAGAGGAAAACGGCTCGATAGAGAGTGCTATAAAGCTTCACCCACCACAAACGAATACGGCGAACTCGATAAAAGGGTTTTTTGTTTAGGGCTAATGGACGCGTCAACAGAAGAAGAGTGTGAAGAATGCAGAGTGTGTAATGCGTTTTGGAGAAATGCAGAGCCTTTATAGATGGAGGGGTAAGGGTGAATAGTAAAGAAGAATATGTTAATTGGGAAACGATGTACCATTTAAATAATGAAAAGAGTTACAAGTGCGAGTGCGGTTGTGAACAAGTAAAGCACGAAAATGAATATCACGATGAAATTTGTGGCGTTCCTTCATTTGTAGAAGGGGAAATAGTTTGTATGGAATGTGGTAAATCATTGGATTATTTTAGTTATGGTAAATACGAAAGTGACGAGGAGGATTAACATGTATACAAACTGGAACGGTGAGGCGCTGCCTATTAAGAGTTTTAAAACTAAAGACCACAAAGAAATTGATGATATATCGAAAGAATGGTTAGAAGATGAATGTAGTCGTAAAATGCCTCAGATTAAATTTAATGAAATTTTGTCTACGCTCGAGAAGGACACAAAAATGAAAATTCTAGCTGTCAGATGCTAAACAAATAATTGCCAACAGATTAATCATATGATATAATGTCTATAGACAAACATCCTCCATGTTTAAATATTTTCGTGTGACATTCCATAATTTTTAACCTAAGAAAAACCGCTATTTGTGTGATGGCGGTTTTTTCGTGCGTGGAATTATGGTATAATAGTATAGAGGATGATCGTGTTGAAACTTATTAAAGAAAGAGGCCCAAGACGGTTGGATCGTAATTAACAAAGACAACGGAACACACGCACATTTTATAAGTAAAAGAACGTGTAACAACATTATGTGCTTATTACGCAAAGGTTTGATGCCTGGTAAGCTGTATCTTAAAGAGTCTGCACGTAGGTTGCTGAGTGAAAAAGAGTTTACAAGGCTAAAGAACAGGGTTAATAAAGAGCGTTATGTTAATATTAATAAAGGGGTGAGGGTTTAGATGCAAGAATTAATTGTATATGAATTAGAAACTAGAAAAGTATTGGTAAGTATGCAGGTAGAAGAAAGCAAAATTGATTGTGATATTATAGTTGCCAATCACGTGGGCGTTATATTCACCAGTGAAAGCAACTGCATTGTCGAAGAAAACGGAACATTGTGCATTGCTAAAAGTGTAATAGACGAAATGGAACTTCTGAACGCAGAAAACCATGTGTATTTGCACTAAGTTAAATTTTTAACTATCCAGTAATTGCAATATAAAAATGCCAGTCGTCCCTAACGGGAACACGAGGTATAAAGAAGGTGATTTGATTGATTAGGCTTAATAAGCAGAGAGAAGAGTTTGTCCAAAACTTAATAAAAGGTCTTAGTCAAAGAAAAGCCTATAAAGCTGCTTTTAAATGCGGTAAAATGACCGATAAAACAATAGACGAGAAGGCCAGTAGGCTTTTTGCTGACGACAAGGTACGGACAAGGTACAACGAAATTAGGGACAGAATAGTGACAGAAGCAGAAAATGAATGTATTATCGAAGCCAAAGAAATCTTAAGAGAATGGAAAGCGATAGCGTTTTCAAAGGTCACTAATTACGCTGAGATAGTAGATGGTCCACAAGGAATGGAATGTGTGCTGAAAGAAACTGGAAGCATTTCTGATTTTGATATTAGGGCTGTATCATCTATTAAGCAAGGTGCAAACGGTATAGAGGTAAAGCTGTACGATAAAACAAAAGCATTGCAGTTCCTTAGTGAATATACAAAGCTAATTGATGAAAAGTCGAGCAACATTCCTGTAGTAAACATATACAACGACCTTCCAGGTGGTGATAAAGATGCCTAGTTTGTCGAGTTTAATCGCCCCACACTTCCACAACGACTTTAACAGCAAGAAGGTTCATCAAATATTCGAGGGTGGCAGGGGGTCAACTAAGACTTCTAGGAATGCACTGAGAGTTGCAGAAAGATTTGTAGCTGATGATAATTGTAATATTGTTGTTATAAGACGACACAAGAACACCCTTAGACAATCTGTATATGCTGAGATTAAAAAAGCACTAGGAAGATTAGGACTTACTGATGGCATCCACTATAAATGTTATGTATCCCCTATGAAGATAGTGAATCTAATTAATGGTAATACAATCTATTTTGGTGGTTTAGACGACAGCGATAAACTGAAGGGCATGGTTGCCGATGAATCAAAGATAACACCCGAAACATTAACAGAGTCACTTGACTATGATGATGTTGTAGAGAATGTAGAAAAAGACTCTATAAAAATAGTGTGGCTATCTGAGATTACAGAGATAAAAGAGGAAGAGGATATCCTTCAGACTGTAGCCACATTTTCAAGGGGTCTCAAAGACTACTTCTTCGTACTGTACGAATACAACCCACCAAAGAATAAATACCACTGGGTTAACGAATGGTGCGAAGAAATGAAAAGTCGCCCCGATGTGCTTCATAGTCATAGCGATTATACAACGGTACCTGCTGATTGGTTAGGACCTATATTTATACAACAAGCTGAAGAACTTAAAAAGAATGACCCACAGAGATATGACCATATATACCTCGCATTGGTAACAGGTTTAGAGGGCTTAATATACAATTCTGACTTAATTAACGTGATCGACAATTTAGACGGTGACGAATTTGTTATATTTATGGATATATTCGCAGACACAGGACATATGGTGTCAGCGTCTACTTATTTATGCGTAGGGTTAACGAATAAAGGTCGTATAGTGCTATTAGATACCTATTACTATTCTCCTAATGGCAACGCAGTAAAGAAAGCACCAAGCGAACTGTCAAATGACCTATGGGATTTTACTCAGTTTTGCTGTAAAGAGTGGAGAGCGAGACAAGACACAATGGTTATCGACTCGGCAGAGGGTGCGTTAAGAAATCAATTTTTTAAAGATTACGGTATATGGCTTGCACCAGTAAATAAATCTGATAAAGAGGTAATGATAGATAACGTTGAGACTTTATTGGCAACTGGAAGGTTCTGTGTACTTAACAGACCTAACAACGCTATATTCTTATTAGAACATCGTACCTATGAATGGTTAGAAGGAAGT
The DNA here is from genome assembly GCA_964498515.1 of uncultured Methanosarcinales archaeon. Taxonomy (GTDB): domain Archaea; phylum Nanobdellota; class Nanobdellia; order Woesearchaeales; family SKGA01; genus JAQUYS01. The sequence continues at coordinate 31,381 of CAZCGV010000003.1, read as the reverse complement.
GTTGAGGCGAGAAAGCCAGTTCCCGATAAAAGAGAACGTCAACTAAAAATGCCGTATTTCAACACACATTCAAAGTGTACGCCTAAGTTTTACGCAGAACATACATGTGATGCCTTGCAGTATGGTGTTATAATGAATCTAAGAAAGTATAATCTTAAATTATAAGGGGGCTATATGAAGATACTAGACTTTATAAAACTACTGTTTGGCATAGCTAAGAAGGTTGTCCCATCGGTAGATGTAGATCAAAGTTATTATACCAAGTATATTGGCGTATGGAAACAAGTGTATCAAGGGTATTATGAGGAATGGCACAAACTGAACACTCTACAAGGTGGAACAAGGACTATGGCATCCATGCAAGTTGCTAAGTTATTATGTGCCGAGGCCTCTTCTCTTGTATTCTCAGAAAAGGTTGAAATCAACATAGATAATGAACAGGTTGACACATATGTTAAAGAGGTCTTAAAGCAAAACGGATTTCAAATCAATCAATCAGAATTAATCGAGTACATGTTTGCTATTGGCGGCGCAATCAATAAAGGACGCAGGGAAAACGATAGAACAGTAATCGACTTCATGGCTGCCGATAAGTTCATCCCTACCAAGTGGACCAACACCACAATCACAGAGGGTATGTTCTTAACTAACACATACAAAGATAAATATATTTACACCCTAGCAGAGCAACACTCATTCGATGGCACTAACGCCATGATTGAAAACAAATTATTCAAGAGAAGGAAAGATTCGGGCAATCAGCAGGGAATCCAAGTGGATCTCAAAGAATTATATCCTGATTTAGACGAGATCATCATCATCGAGAACGCAAAAAGGTCTTTATTCAGTTATACGAAACCTAATATCGGCAATAACTTCGATATGGATACACCATTGGGTGTCAGCTTATTCGGTAACTCACTAGACACAATTAAATCACTAGATATTGCTTTTGACAGTTTCCAAAGGGAGTTTGTACTAGGAAAGAAAAGGATTGTTGTTCCTGCTCATGCTTTAAAGCCTGTGGTCGACCCACAAACTGGTGCGGTAAGTCGATACTTTGACCCTAATGTCGATGTATACGAGGGTATTAACCTGGATGGCAATGATGCACCTGTAAAAGACGATACCCAAGTCCTAAGAGTAGAAGAGCACGTTGCAGCTATTAACGCACTACTCAACATACTGTGTATTCAAACAGGATTCTCCGCAGGATTCATAACATTTGATGCAGGTGAAGGTTTAAAAACTGCCACTGAGGTTGTATCTGAGAACAGCAAGACATATAGGACTAAAGTTAAGCATGAAAAGGCACTAAAGAAGAATTTTGAGGAATTGGTGGACATTATCATGACCATTGGGATACTACATGGCGATATCGGTAATTTGGATTATAATGTAGAAGTCGTATTTGATGATTCGGTGGTAGAGGATAAAGCTGCTGAGATAGTCCGTTATCAATTAGAATTGGGCATGGGTGTTATCTCAAAGGTTGAATATCGTATGAAGAGGTTTGGCGAAACAGAAGAACAAGCAAAAGAGGCACTAGGTAAAATTGAACCAATGGCTGAACCTTTAGCATAGAGTTAAAAGGGATTTGGTAAAACATTTCCCTTTTTTACTCTTGTATATTGTGACAGTATGTGATATAGTGTGAGAAAAGGAGGTTGTTTGTATGAATTATACATACAGTGAAGCGTTTGGAGGTATAGGTGCATGGGGTAAGGCTATGAAAATAGTAACAGAACGCCATGGTGATACATGTGAGTTAAAAAGATTTTGGGAAATAGACAAGTACGCAAGTAATGCGTTTAGTGCAATACATGAAGTATCTGAGGATTTAAACTTGTGGGATATAACCAAAGAAGCGCCGGCTTGTCCTGTTGATATATTCTTTTACTCTCCACCATGCCAAACATTTAGCATTGCAGGAAAAAGAGAAGGAACAACAGTAGACAAAGGCAATCTATTCTACGCAGCCATGCAACATTTAGAGAAGTCTAGACCTAAATACGCAATCATGGAAAACGTTAAGGGTTTGCCTAGCGGAGACACCAAGAAAGATTTTAACGCCATGTTATGGTATCTTGAATCACTTGGATATTACAACTACTGGAAAGTGCTTAATACTAAAGACTATGGGATTCCTCAGAACAGAGAACGTGTATTTATAGTTTCAATACGAAGCGACTTGTACGATCAAGGCAAAAGATTTGAATTTCCAAAGCCGTTTAAGTTAGAAAAAAGGCTTAAGGATTTATTGGAAGAAGAGGTTGACCAAAAGTATTATTTGTCTGAAAAGCTTTTGAGATCTTTTTTGAAAACTTCTAGCGACGAATCAAACGGGCATTTGTTCAACCCAACGCTTGGGGATGGCTATGCTAAAACAATTACTACCAGGGAAGGTTGTGTTGTTGACGGTAATTTTGTAATTCCTTGCAAGCTAGACAAACCTTCTGTTGAAGGAAAATTCAAAAGCATGGATGAAGCTGGCATAACTGATTTTGATTGTGAAGTTGCTTCGACTGTTACCGCTAGATATCACAAGGGTGTTGGTGGACATAAGTATAATATGGTCATGCAAGTAGGAAACATAAGCACTTCAGAATCATTTGGTGGGAATCCTCAAACTGGTAGAGTGTATAGTGCTGATGGTTTAAGTCCAACACTATCAACAATGCAGGGCGGTGGTCAAGAACCAAAAGTTTTGATAGGCGCATCAAGAGGGCGAGACAAGAACGATCCTTCTGACAGAAGTCCAGGCAATGATAATTTAGAGCAACGGTTAGAAATTAACAAAGAAGGTATATCGAATACACTTACGTGTGTTCAGAAAGATAACTATGTCGTCAAGTTAGAACCTAATGTTCTTGTGCCAAAAAGAACTGAATACGGTAAAAACATCAGAAAAGCATACGAAAACGGAGAAATAGAAGAATCTAGGCACAATATGACAAAGTTAGAACCTAAAACAGACGGTATTTGCAATACTTTAAGCACCGTTCAAAAAGATAACATGATTCATACTGGTATATCAATCAGAAAACTCACACCACTAGAATGCTTCAGACTACAAGGGTTTTCTGATGAAGATTATTACAAAGCAGTGTTAGCATATGATTTAAAATTCAAAGTAAAATCAATAAATGATTTAGAAAAGCATTACGAGTGGGTAGAACACTTCAAAGAAAAACCTATGACTGATAAATCGTTTAGATACTTAAATGATTTTATTGAAGCTGTTAATAATTCAAGTTCCGATAGCCAAATGTACAAAAGAGCTGGAAACAGCATAACGGTAAATGTGATTGTAGAAATATTAGAGAATTTGCTGTACGATCGCGAACAATGTGGTCAACAACTTAGTTTATTCTAGCATAATGGCACTTTTAAGACCCTTTTATGATGTATAATTATAGAGAGGGTCTTTTATTATAAGAAAGGTGGTTTACAATGGCAATAGAATACAAAGGGACTACGGGGAAGTATTACGGCACAAGAGCGGAGAGATTAGCTGATGTTAATTTAGTTAAAGGCAACGCAACAGAATTTTATGAGAATGACACAGGTAAGGAATATATATCAGATGGTGCGAATTGGAGTGAAGTACCAAAGAAAACGGTTGAAAAGTTGGTTATTACTCCACTAGCGCAAGTTTTAACCGAAGGATTAACCTTGTCGGCTGATACTGTAGTTGATTCATACACAATAAGCGTTACAGATGGAACACAATTTTCAACTAACGACCTAATTAAGCTAGAAGAAAACGGAATATACTCTAAAACGTTTCATGCGGTTGTGTTATCTATCAATGTAAATGAATTGACGTTAGATAGACCAGTAGATTCGATTTACACTGCTGCTGGTGCTTCGATTTCTAGGCACAATTACAACGCTAAAGTTAATGGATCGGTTACTCCTGTGGTATTTAAAGTAGCTAATACGTTTGATCAGGACGCATACTATACAAGGGGCATGTTTAATATCGTGTGTACAGATGCAGCACTATTTAATTCATTCGGTGACATTGCTGGTGGACTTACAAGGGGTATCCAGTTCAGAAAGAAACTAAAAGACGGTAGCTTTGTGAATTTATTCAACGCAAAGACCAACAACAGGCTTCAACTTATCATGTATGATGTTACATTCTTTGATTCCACGCTACCTTTTAACGTTAATGGTCTTAGTGGTCGATTAACATTTGAAAAACTCGGCAGCGAGATTATTTTAGAGAAAGACGAAGAATTACAAATGGTTGTACAAGATGATTTAACAGGTCTAATATCATTTGAATTAGTAGTTGAAGGATATATCAAACAGGGATAAGAATTAGCACTCGAAAGGGTGCTTTTTTATACTTGCATATTGTGACGTATTGTGATATGATATGACAAAAGGAGGGTTTTTGAATGAGAGATATGAAATACTTAAACCAGAAGAGGGTTATAATACTAGATACCATCAAGCCAATTTGCGAAGCTTACGGTATAACGAATTATGACTATGAGATTAAAGAAACGGGACAAAGTGAAATATTGGTTATTAACGGCACAAGAATAGGATGTAGCAGTAATTCAATTAACGCAGTTATACAAGAATTAACAGGTTACATTTTCTTGATGAAATGGCGTGATCGTTACTTAGGTGCTTTTGAAACTCAAACGTGCAACGTAATTAGACGTTACTGGATTAAAGAGGATGGTGAGTAGATATGAAAGACAAAGGTTTTACAGTTATATGTAATAATTGTGGTGCAAAAGTAACGTTTACTAAAGATGAATATGACAAAGAAGCAGATGTAAAAATAAATTCTGATTACGGTGGTGCTACTATACTTATATGCGAAAAATGCGACCAATGGGTATTTGAAAATTAAAGATTAGGCGGTGATAACAAATGCTAACAAGAACACAACTAGCAAAAGAACTAGGCGTGCATCCAAATACAGTAGATAATTACGTTAAAAGCGGTATGCCAAAATATCAGAAGTGTCGTAATGGTAAAGTTTTATTTGATTTACAAGAGGTAAGGGAGTGGATGAAGAAATGATGAAACATAGACTAAAAAAGCTGTTGTTACCACTCGTCAAACTACTCAACAAAATATTATTAAAAGCCAATACGCGGCTAGAGAAGAGGTTGAAATGAAAGAATTGATAGAAATTAAAATACGTAATTCGGATGGGTTTTCGATTCGGTATGATTGTAAAATTAACACAGAATTAATCGAGTGTACAAATATGAGTGATGAAGAAATACTACACATTCATTTACTTAGAAAGGAGTCATTTGAATAATGTTAACTGCAGAATACCTGGACCGATTACCCGATGATATTGTTTCTCTATACGCTGACCTTGAGATTTCAATACTAGAGGATGTAGTAAGACGGACCTACAACATGAATTATTTATCAGCTACTTCTATATGGCAATTAGAACAAGCAAGAGAAGCAGGGTTCGTGTATCAAAACGCAATTATACAGATTGCTAAAATTACTGGTCAGAGTGAAGAGCTTGTCACAGAAGCCTTTGAATCATCTTCTATCAAGTCACTGAGATTCGATGATAAGATTTACACGTCAGCCGGACTTACTGTAGTGCCTTTGGCACAAAGTCAATCAATGTTAAATGTACTAGAGGCTAACATACTCAAAACCAATGGTGATTTAAGTAATTTGACTCAGACAACGGCATTAAAAGCACAGCAGTTATTTATTAAGCATACAAGTATAGCACAGTTACAGGTGCAATCAGGCGCGTTCTCATACGATCAGGCTATTAAAATGGCTACTAAAGAGATATCTAAAGAAGGATTGAGAGTTGTATATCCCAGTGGTGAAGAAAGGACTATAGAGAGTGCTGTACGCAGTAATATTTTAACGGGTGTTAATAAATCAACATTAGCGCTATCAGAAATGAGAGCAGAACAAACGGGCGCTAAGTACATCGAAACATCTGCACATATCGGCGCTAGAGATACGGGAGAAGGACCAGCTAATCACGAGGGTTGGCAAGGTAAAAAATTCTTGAAGGTCGGTAGCAGTAGAAAATATCAGAACTTCTACACCGCCACTGGTTACGGAACTCCCGAAGGACTCGGAGGGCCTAACTGCCGCCACAGTTTTTTCGGCCTACCAGAGGGCGCACCTTCAGCACTAACGGAAGAAATGCGTAAATCGCTAGAAAAGCCTGACGTATCATACAAAGGCAAGACGTATAGTTATTACGAAGCCACGCAGAAGCAACGCTACCACGAGCGAAAAATCAGAGAATGGAAACTAGAAGCACACCTCATGGAAGTAGCCAAACAGGACGCTAGTTTTGCGAATAACAAAGTTAGGCAGTGGCAGAGCGAGGCTCGTGCATTTACCAAAGCTACAAATGTTCGTAGAGATTATACGAGAGAACGGATTGCTAGTCAATAGGAGGGATTATGAAAACGTATAAATATATAACATTTCAATTGATTGAATTGGCTTTGAAAGAACAAAAACACAATATTACAGAGGTTTGTACTTTTATTTGCGAAAATGGTAATTTTATAAAAAGAAATATAATGATACTGTCAGTAAAAAAATACCTCAAAAAAAGAGGGTTGGTGTTATTGCATACAGAAAGAGTTGGCTATCTTATGAAGTTTGTGATATACAATGCAACATTTTGCAGTTGAAACAATTCACAGGTATGTTATAATCATTATATGCAAGGTTATTACGGAGTTATAAATATAAGCCACGTGAAGAAACTCCGCGAAAGTAACCGAAACGTCAATACTTATTCCTTACGAAATCAACATAAGGCGGAGGTGGCTGGTGTTGATAATGCTGCATAACATGACTTTGTAGCTCAGTTGGTAGAGCGGTCGGCTGTTAACCGATGTGTCGTAGGTTCGAGTCCTACCATTGTCGCCAGTAGGCTTTTGATGGGATAGACAGCAAAGAAAGGCGATGATATTTCGATTGATTCGCAAAACCATTACTAAAGACTCTTCGGAGTCTTTTTTTATTCCCCAAAACTGCAATATTTTGCACTCAAAAACAAAACATGATATAATGTATATGACCGAAATGTTCGTAAAACTATAAATTTTGCCTAAGAAAAAGGCGTAAAAAAATCGTAGGAGGTTTTAACAAATGAAAAGAGAGTTTTTAACAGAGTTGGGTCTTGAAAAAGAAGCTATTGACAAAATCATGGCTGAGAATGGCAAGGACATTGAAAAGGAGAAGACTAAGACTGAAAAAGCTGAAACTGAGAGGGATGGTCTTAAAGAAACCTTAGAATCTACTCAGGAAGAGTTAAAGAAGTTTGAGGGATTGGATGTAGAAGGTCAAAAGAAGATGATTGACGAGTTAAAATTAAAGTACGATACCGACACTAAGGCTCTACAGGAAAAGTTGGATACACAAAACTTTGAATCAATTGCCAAAGATTTCTTAGGTGGCTATAAGTTCACAAGTGAACTTGCTAAAAAACAAGCGTTAACAGAATTGAAGGGCCAAGGCTTCAAATTGGACGGCACAACAATTCTAGGTGCTAAAGATTTCATGACCAAGATGCAAGAGGATTCTCCAACTGCGTTTGTTAAAGAAGAAGAGAAAAAAGACGATAAAACACCACCACCAACATGGGGCAATAAGACTGGTGGCGCAAAAGAACAGGCGCAACCTGACTATAGTTTCCCTAAATAGGTGGAATTATAAGGAGGCTTTAAAATGGCTTTAATTACATTAGCAGAAGCAAAAGTCGGCATGGCTGACAAGTACGCACAATATATTATTGACAAGACTCAAAGAGGCTCAATGTTAATGGATATGTTAACATTTGACGATGCAACATCACCTGGTACTGGTGGCTCAACTTTAGTTTACGGATTCGTAAATACTAAGACGCCATCAAGAGCAGGTTTCAGAGCATTGAACACTGAGTATGACAAGCACCAAGCGATCAGAGAATCAAAGACAGTTCAAGTTAAAATCTTGGGCGGAACTTATTCTATTGACAGATTGTTACTTGGTACAGATGGCGCAGTAGATGAACTTCAGTATCAAATTGATGAAAAGATTATGGCTGTAAAAAACGAGTTCCAAAACAGCTTTATTAATGGTGATGCTACTGGCGATCCGTTAGAATTTGACGGTCTTGACGTTATTTTAACAGGTTCAGACACAGAGTTTAATACTGCTGCTGCAATTGACATTTCAACTTCAGCACTTATGGATTCAAACTACAATGAATTCCTAGATCTTATTAACTCGTCACTTAACAAGTTAAAAGGCAAGGCATCATTATTGCTTATGAACAACGATATGATGTCTAAGATGGAATCAATCGCACGTAGAGCAGGTTACTTAACTCAAACCGAAGATGCGTTTGGTAGAAAAGTAACTGGTTGGAATGGTACGCCGTTCTATGATATGGAAAAATACTTTAATGGTACAACTGAAGTGGATATCATTCCTACTGACGGCGCAACTGGCGAAACTGACATTTACGCTGTTGTATTAGACAGACCTAGAGACGGTATGTGTGGCGTTGTTCCTACTGGCTCACCTGTAATTATGTCTTATACACCTGATTTGAACGAACCTGGTGTAATGAAAGACGGTGACGTGGAAATGCCTACTGCAATTGCTGTTAAGGATACAAGAGCAGCATGTGTAATCAGACGTATCAAGATTAAATAGGGGGTAAATCATGGGTAGAAAACCTGTAGAAAAACCTACTGAAGAATTGGTAGAAGAAGTAGTAGAAAAACCTACTGAAGAAAACAAGTTTTTTAAAGTGGTTATTAAGCCACAAAAAGGCTTTTCAGAATTTAACGGTGAGAGATTTGGGATGCTATTCTCTAATGGTATTGGACGTACAGACAACGAATACACCGCTATGAGACTAAAAGCCAAAGGCTATGAAGTTTCTGAAATTGAAGAATAAGTAATGAGGGGGACACTATGAGTTATATAGACAACACGTATTACACAGATGTTTATCATGGCTTCAAGGTGTCCTCTTTGAAATTTCCTTATTATTCAGAGAGGGCAACCGAGAAAGTCAATGAGTATATTGAAAAAATAGAAGTTGCTGAAGATGTAACAGATGATGTTAAAAAATGTACTTGTGCGGTCATGGACAATCTTTATGATTTAGACAACAACAGAGAATTAACCAGCGAGAGTATAGGAAGTTATAAAGTAAGTTTTAAAGACTCCACTCCTGGACAATCAAATGATCAATTAATTTACTCTATTATAGTTAAATATCTAGGAAAGACAGGGTTATTGTATAGAGGTGCTAACTATGTATACTAACTCAGATTGTACGATATTTCATAGGGTTTATGACGAAGTAGAAATGCAAGATACTTGGGTTGGGTTTTATATTCCTAGTTGCTTTTGGGATTTTGTAGCAAGAGCAACGAGAATATCATCAGGTTTTGAAAAGTCTGATACTGTATTTGTGGCAATTCCTGATGTTGAAATGTTCAAAGAGCCTAAAGAATATAACGCTCTAGTAGACAAAACTGGATATTGGACTATAGGGATGCAGGATAAAATAGTAAAAGGAAACGTTGATTTACTTACACCTATTGAAGATGTTGAAGCAAATTATGATAACGTCCTTACTGTGCTATCTGTAGACCCTAAAATATTTGGTAGCTCTATGATGCATCATGTAGAGGTTGGTGGTAGTTAATGTTAATCAAACAACCTAGAAACGTAAAACAGGACGGTGTATCACTAATCTTTAATAATAGGTTTAGTGATACAAGGTCAAAAGAAATTAAACAGGCTCAGGTTATAGTAGATAATGAGGTTATCCGATTATCGGCACCTTACATGCCTTTTGATACAGGGACCTCGCAAAAGTTATTTGTTTTACGTTCTACACCTGGTACTGGCGAACTGAAAACAGGCGCACCATATGACAAAAAGAACTACTACAACCCACAACTCAACTTTCAAGGCGCACCACTAAGAGGGGCGTTTTGGTTCGAAAGAATGAAAACATCGTTTAAAGATTACATCAGAAAGCAAGCAGGGAAGGTGATTAGATGAAGCTTATAGAAGCAGTAAAAGATTACATTAAAACTTGCCCACACTTAAAAGACGTAGGCACAAAGCCAAAATTTAACGTTGACAAGTTGGATGAGACTCTAAGTTATTCTATTAGCCCTATCCCTAATGTGCCTACCTTGAAGGAATATATAAACGGAGACAGCGAGGAAGCCTATCAGTTTTTATTACTTCTCAGGGGTAACACAAACTCATTAACACAGTATATCAACAACCAAGTATTTTATGAGGATTTCTCAAAGTGGTTGAAAGATAACACTAAAAACAAGGTATTTCCTGACTTAGACTCAGATAAAATACCTTCAGAAATAGAAACTATTAACAATCCGTATTTATCCGCTACTGACGAAAGCGGAGAAACAGCGGTATATCAAATCACTTGCCAATTAATATATAGGCAGAAAGGGGAATAACAATGGCAAAAACAGCAAGAAAGTTGTATGCTCATTATTTGAATGGAACTCCAAAGTCTACAGCTACCTATCAACGGCTAGGTGGAGATTTAGAAGAGTTTACAAAAACTATGAATGATGAGGTTGAAAAAACCATAAACATTTTAGGCGAAACTTCTATAAGAATTACAAACGGAAACGCTGAAGCTTCAGTAGAGCCTTATTACGCAGATCCTACGGACCCTATTTATGGATTGCTACAAGGCATTATAGAACAAAGGTTAGAACTTGACGATAGAAACACAGACATCGTTAACGTGCATGGTTGGGAAACTCCGGACGGAGATAATTACCCTGCTATTAAAGAAGATGTAGCAATTGAAATCGTTTCTGATGGCGGAGACACAACGGGTAGACAGATTCCTATTAACATCCATTACACAGGTAATTTAACTATTGGAGCTTTTAACATGACTACCAAAACATTTACTGTTGGTACATGGTCAACATCACCACTAGGTGGAACATTCACAGCATCTTAGGCAATATGCCCACTCTTTATGGGTGGGCTTTTATTTTAGGAGGGATTTAATTGAGTAAAGTATATAATTTTGGTGAAGAAAAAAAAGGCGGAGTAGACATTCAAATATATGGTGATTTTAAGTTCACTATTTACCCAAATGACTTGGAATTTATCGAAAACGCTACGAACATGTACAAAGAAGTTAAAAAGTATCAAGAGGAATCTCAGGACAATTACAAAGATATGGACATCAAGGTGGATGAAGAGGGCGTACCTGAAAATGTATCGGATTTAAGCAATGCGATAAAAGAAGAGTTTTCTGTTATTTGCAACACAATTGACGGAGTTCTAGGTGAGGGTGTGTGTGATCACGTATTCGAAGGTCGTGTAAATATTGCACTATTAGGTGAATTTATGAGTTTTGTGGGCGAAGCTATAGAACAAAACAGAGAGACATCAATGGATAAGTATCTAAAGCCTAGAAACCGAGCAGAAAGGCGAGCAGTTGGCAAGGTGATGTAATGAACGCATTACTAAACGACTTCCCTGAGGCTATTGACGTAAGTGGTCAAATTATAGATATTGATTACAGCTACAGGAATTGCATTAATATAATGTTGGCCTGGGAAGATAAGGGTTTGACAGATGAAGAAAAAGTAAACATTACAATCAACAACCTTTATGAAATAGAAATCAGCGAAATAATCGACATAAATACGGCCATAGAAAAGGCTATTATGTTCCTTAACTGCGGTGAAGAGTCCGAAGGATCAAAAAAGAAACCTAAAAAGCGTGTGTATAGCTTCGATAAGGATTCAAAGTATATCTATAGTGCCGTCGATGGCGTTTTAAACAACTCTATTAGTAAAGGCGTTGACATACACTGGTGGTTGTTCTGTATGGCGTTTATGGAGATACCAGAGACTTGCACGTTGTCAAAGATAATAAGTCTCAGAAGCAAGAAAAACGAGGGTAAGTTAAGCAAAGAAGAAAAGAAGATTTACAAAGAAATGATTGACACTTTAGAATTAGATGTTGAACCAGTAGCAGAATTAAGCGAGGAGCAACAGAAAAACCTAGAAAACTTTCAAAAGTTACTTGGAGGTGCGAAAGTTGAAGCAGAATAAAGAACAACTTAAATGCCCTCACTGTGGCTACAAAATGCCTATATTTTTAGGCAAAGACGCTAAATCAAAAGACCTTTGGGTAAAATGCAAAGGTCGTGGATGCGGTAAGATATTCGAAATCACAAAATAGAATATTAAAGTTAAGTAGTGCCATTATGAGCCGATAACTTCTGATATATAAATTATAGAAAGGGGTGTAGTGATGGCTTATGATGGTACGCTAAATTTTAACACCAAGATAGACTCCAAGGGATTTAACAAAGACATAGGTTTATTATCCAAATCGGTTAAAAAGCTAGGTGGAGCGATTGCGTTAGCGTTCGGCACAAGGGCGTTAATAGAATTCGGTAAACAAGCTGTAGAGATAGCGTCTGACTTGCAAGAAGTTCAAAACGTTGTGGATACTGTTTTCGGTGATATGTCTACACAAATAGACGAATTTTCAAAAACAGCCATAGATAAATTTGGACTTTCTGAGTTATCTGCAAAGAAATACGCATCTACTATAGGGGCTATACTTAAACCAACAGGAATAGCAACGAAAGAAATTGCTAACATGGCTACTGTTTTAACTGGTGCTAGTGGTGGTATGGCATCGTTTTTTAACCGTTCTTCAGATGTAGTGAACCAAGATATTCAATCTTACTTTGCTGGCAGTGCTGAAACGATGTTAAAATATGGTCTTAATGCAAAAATAGCAAACCTAGAAACATTCGCTTTATCAAAGGGAATTAATAAAGCTTGGAAAGAAATGTCCGAAGCTGAACAACAAACTTTAAGGTTTGATTTCTTAGTTAAAAATCTAGGTTATACATTCAATGACTTCGAAAAAACGCAAGATTCCTGGGCAAATCAAACAAGGATTTTAACCGAACGTTGGAAACAATTCCTTGGTCTTATTGGTCAAAACCTAATCAATGTATTTACACCAGCAATTAAAGCACTTAATAATTTCCTATCAATATTGATCGCAGCAACAGAACAATTTAATAGTTTCTACACCGCTGTAACAGGTAAGCAGATAGAGCAACAAACAGAAGTGACCAGTGGAATTTCTGATAGCGTATCCGAACAAGACGCACTTACTGGGGCCGTAGAAGATACAAACAAAGCTTTAAAAAACACTGTTGCTGGGTTCGATGAATTAAACGTACTTCAAAAGCAATCTGCAACAGATGTTGCAACCAGTGAGATAGGTGGAGTGTCCACAAAAATTGACGTTACAACAGACTTAGGGGAAACGGAAGTATCTGAAATATCTCCGTTTTATGAAAAATTATTAGAATTGCTTAGTGATTTACAGTCCATTGACTTGACTAATTTAAACAATGCACTTTCGGGACTAAAAGAAGCTACGGAACCACTGGTTAGAAAGTTATTCAGTGGTCTTGAATGGGCATATAAAAACCTATTTGTTCCACTTGCTAAATTCACAATCGAGGAGGTATTGCCTAGATTCTTGGAATTGTTATCCGTATCAGCCGAAACACTAGATATAGTGTTAGAAAAATTACAACCTTACGCCACTTGGTTTTGGGAAGATTTTTTAATCCCTCTAGGGAAGTGGACAGGAGGCTTACTATTAACGATTCTCGACCAAATGATAACCGACCTACAAGAGTTCAACAGGTGGTTAAGTGGTGAAGAAATAGCGCAAGAAGATAATGTTTTCACCACAGCAAAAAAAGATGCAAAATCACTTGGTGAATTATTAGACCCTCTAGGCGAAGCTATTGAGGAAGATATTGCCTGGTTTAAAGGTGAAGAGTTCAGAGGTGATAATGTATTCACCACAGCCAAAACAGACGCCAAATCATTACAGGATTTCATAGAGCAAGCATCAAAAGAAGAAAAAACAATGCTAGGTGGGTTTGTTAAATGGATTGAGAATAACGTAATAACTCCTTTGGATGACGGATTTTGGTATTTGTGGGATGCTGTATTTAACAACCAAAATAGCGCGTTTTATGCAATGACAGAAAACATAACTAACTTTATTAATAATTGGATCACAAAGTTTGAAAACTTCTTCAATGCAATCACAAGAGGTATCAATGATCTAGTTGATAAATTCAATGAATTATCCTTTGATATACCTGATTGGGTTCCTGAAATCGGTGGCAAAGAGTTTAGTTTGAATCTTAGAAAGTTTTCTGAAATTACACTACCGAAGTTATCAACAGGCACAGACATTCCGCTAGGTGCACAATTCGAAAGATACGGATATAATACAAAATCTTCTGAATCTGATTTCGCTAGTTTGCTTGAAGAAATGAAATCTTTAAAAGGCCAAGAAACTGTAATTAAATTCGATGGCGATTTAGCTGAACTTGGCAGAATTTTAAAACCCGTTATTGAAGAAGAAGGTTATAGAAGAGGTAAGAAACTAAAGATTGTTACTGATTGAAACCTGTTAAGTTATAATGTATAATGGTGATTAGATAGGAGGCGCAAATGACAGGGATATACATTATAACTAACAAAATCAATGGAAAATCTTACGTTGGTTCGAGTAAGAGAATAAAAAAAAGGGTATCTGAGCATCTAAGGAACAAAGGCGATCATCATAATTCTTATTTTTCGAAGGATATAGACGAATTTGGAAAAGAAAATTTTTTTTACAAGATTATTTGCGAATGCAAAGAAGAGGAATTGAAATCAAAAGAGTTGTATTACATTTCTAAATTCGGAACCGCTTTCCCTAATGGATACAACAAAGAATGCGGGGAAAATGGAAAAAAGAAATACCATAAATCTGTTTACGCAAAAAAAAGGAAGCGGATAAATATGTATGACTTAAACGGAGTCTACATACGTACATTTGAAAGCATACAAGAAGCATCTAAATTTGCAAATGCAGATTTTAAAAAAAATAGTTCTTGTATAAAAATAAAAAACACACCTACCATTTATCACGGGTATCAGTTTAAACTTTTTAATGGAAACACGGAAGATATACAACAACAGAAGCCAAGAAAGAAAATGACTGATGAGACTAAAAATAAAATTTCTTTGTCTCAAAATAAAAAAGTTTCTCAATTTTTCAAAAGTGGTGTTTTTATAAAAGAATTTTCAAGTGCAAAAGAAGCCGAGGAGAAAACTGGCGTTAATAGAAAAAACATATCACAAGTTTGCAAAAAACAAAGAAAATCAGCAGGAGGATATAATTGGTTTTTTGTTTGATAATGAAAGGAGTGACGGATTAATGACACAATTTACAATGGACGGGCGTACTTACAACATAGATATAACTAGTTATAGGCCTAGTGGTGAATGGTTGGACAAATACGGAAATAGATCTGAGCAAACAGGTTCGTTAAAATATGAAACAATTGGTTATTTTGAAAACCTGGAAATCACTTTCAAAGGAGACAACAACCAAGATTTTGCGGATCTTTACGAAGATTTAAAAACAGTTCAACCCGACGGCACTAGAAATCACGATGTAGAAATGATAACACCTTTAGGCACTTACACTAGATTGATGTATCCAGGACCATTGGAAATGCCTTTAATCAGATTAAGACCAGGAACTAACAACTTTTGGGGAGAAATGACCGTTAAATTTATTGCGGTAGATAGGAGTTAACATGCCAAAGACTAGAACTGAATTAGATTTAAGGCTTTTCGATGATGCAATTGAACAAGATGCTGTTTATTCTGCAACGGATAAGCAGCCATTCTCCGTGTTGTCCGATATGAAGGAAGATTTTGACGCACCTGTCAACTATGCCACTTTAGAGAATGATCAGTGGCGACTAGATGGCACGATGAATCTTTTTCCTGTAGATATGAACGAGTTAAAATATGGCTATTGGTCGTTATCTCAATCTGACGGAAATAGAGACATAAACGTTAGTTTGTCTATAAACTTTACAGGACCGCACACAAGCGAAGGGTTAACTTTCGTTTTCTATCCAGGCGAGTATGCAACCGACGTAAATATAAAATGGTATGATGCTTCTAATTTATTGATTTTAGACAAAACTTTTACCAACGATAGAGACATTTTTAATGTTGTAGATGTTGTTGATAATTACAAAAGAATAGAAGTTTTATTTATAAAAACCAATAAACCTGGACATTATCTCAAACTTCAAGAAATAGGCTATGGCCAAAGTATTATATTTAGCGAAGAAGTTTTAAAAGCTAAAATTGTTGAGGAAATAGACACGCTTTCCGATGAAATAAGCATTAACACAATGGACACAACTCTGTATATCAGAGATGAAGAATATATATCAAAGATTTATTCATTATTAAACGATCAGCAAAAGATAATCGCTTATGAGTATATCAATGATGCAAGAGTACCAATGGGAACTTTTTACCTTAGAAACAGGTCAAATCCAAACAATCACAATATAGAACTAAAAACAGAGGACCTTTTGGGTGCTTTTTCAAGAACTGAATACACTGGCGGTATTGTAAATGATACTTTTGAGAACGTCATTTCTTCGATTATGGCATCTTTTGGAACAACTCTATACGAAATATCAGACGAGTTAAAAAATATCAATGTGAGTGGATATATACCAGTTACAGATTACAGGCGAGCGATACAAATAGTTGCTTTTGCTGTCAATGCAGTGGTTGATTGTTCGAGATCCAGCAAAATTAATTTCTATAAGTTATCAACAACTAATCCACAAACTGTGGATATAAACAATATCTTCACTGGACCAAAGCAAACTGAACTTGATAAAATAACAGGCGTGTCCCTTTCGTTGAGTTCATACACAGAAAGTGCTGAGACAACCGAAGTATATAGAGTGACTCATGATTTAGGAACCTATAAAGCATTTTTTACAGAACCTTTTACAAATCTGTCAATTCAAAACGGCACCATTGTCAAAAGCGGTAATAACTACGCTGAATTTACGACCACAGGTGGCGAGGTTGTCATAACTGGTAACGGTTACAACGTCAGCACCCAAGTATTTGAAAAAAATGTACCTGGATTGCCACCTACCGTTAATCCGAATGTGGTGAAATTTGAAAACACAATCATATCCGATGGACAAGCAAACGTGGAAAATATGTATTCAAAACTCGTAGGCATTACAGAACGATCAATACAAATGGTATCTGAGTCTGAAAGTGTCGGTGAATACGTACAAACGGGCGCTTTATATGATAAAATACTATTAGGGTACATTACAGAAATGTCGATCGACTTAACAGGCGGTTTTGTAACTACCACTAAAATTCAAGGGGTGATTCAATGATATTCGTAACCGATAGAACGGAAGTCCCTCAGACTTTTTACAACATATCGGACCTTAATAGGGTTGAGTCAAATGTACAAACCCTATCCGATTTATTGAACACTGCTGGGTATATAAATTCTGTTGATACAAAAGACACTTGGAGTGTAACTGAGTTTTTCAACGTTGAGGATGATGTAAGATATATAGGAAATATTGATAACTTGATTGATGTTTTTTACACCACGGCACCTCAATTGCCGGATAGCGTTAGAAGAATGAATTACGTAGGCGCTAACAATATTGAAAAAAATTTAGAGTCAATTTACACGTTAATCAACAACATGATTGACAATTACAAATACGCAGGAACGTTCGAAAGTGGGGAGGATATACTATGAGTTATGAATATGTGGATGTAAAAAACAGAGTTGTAGAACACCCAAAACGAATAGAATTAACAGATGTTGCAACAGGACAAGTATTAGGAACTTTTGACTATTCTAAAATACCTGGAATTATATCAGAATTAGGAACGGCTCAAAACAAAGCGTTTTTACAACCAATTGTAGATAGTTTGTATGATTTATATGGTGATTTAGTGCCTATTCAAGTACAATTAACTCCTGATTCATCAATAAAATCTACACAAGAAACAAAATTTAACACGCCTTGCAACGCAATAATTAAAGGTAAAACACTTGTAAATTTAGTTGATAAAAATGTAGACGATTTAACCAAGTGGTCTGTGTTCGGTGGTACAGCTACAGTTGTTGGTGACGTTTTAAGAATTACAGGTGATGGTTCAAATTTACAAATTGGAATTAATTACACACTACCTAATTATGTAGCCAACACTAAACGTTTTGGGTACGGTAAAGCTAGGACAACAACAGCTGATTCAAATGAAATAGAATGTTCGGTTGTTAGTGGTGGTGTTTTTAGACACTTTATAAACGAAGTTAATCCCACTATAAATGAATGGTTTGAGGGTGGTGTAATAGCTGATGAACCAATAAACTCAAGCATTTCAAATCTTATCACTTATAGATTAATATTTGCTGATTCAGCAACAGCTAATGGGAAAGTGTTGGAAATAGATATACCGCGCGGTACATTTGTGATTGAAGATGGTGATAAAACACTTGATGAATATATTGGATATACCAAAAATGGATATTTTAGTGGTGTGCAACATACAAGAGGTGTGTCGGTTAAAAGTGTTAATAAGAACTTTTTTGATAAATTTAGTACCGTTGATGGATTTGCGTTGGGCGGCGGTGGAATTGGTAATGACGACACATTTTCTACGATTGATATTTTAATTGAAAGTGGAAAACAATATAGTATAGTTAATTTTTTGTCTGCAAATACATTTTGGAGTGATAAAAAATTAGGTTCTAATTTAGGCCTATTTAGTTCAACCGGAGGATTAGCCCCAACTAATTCAAAATATTTAAGGGTAACTGTGTCAAAAACTCAAATAGATACAACTCAATTAGAAGAAGGTACGACCTCAACGGATTATGTATCCAATAAAAACTCACAGGTAGTCTACCCAGACTTATTAGGCTCTGTGCCAAATGGAACAGCAGACGAAATTGATACAAAAAATGGTGTTAAAATTGCTGGGACTAATGTTTTAAAGGATGGGCATGATTATAAATTAAAATCTAGCGATATTATTTTGTTAGAAGTATCAAGTTCTACAAATTATGATATCGTACAGATAGATAGGAATGGTCTACATGGGATATTTGCACAAAATGCTGGTATAACAGCAAATAAACATATTATACAAGGATTTTCAAGAAATTTATTGTATACTGGTGCTTCGCTTGCTGATGATATAAATTATGTCGGAACATATATTGACTCTTTAAGTTTGTCAACTAGAATCTATTTATTTGTAGAAAAGGGTAGATTTACAGATATTGAAGAAGCTAAAAAGTCGCTTCAAAATGGTGGATTGGTTGGTACTTCTTTAACTTATGAGCTAGCCTCACCAGAAACATCTAAACTAGACACAGTAGGTCAAGTTAACGCTTATGCCGATTATACTCAGTTTACGTCAGAAGTTGGCGTGATACCTAATGAATTGGCTACATTACATTTAGATGGCACCGTGTATGTTACTAATGACTCTAGATTTAACGATACTTATTTTGAATTTAGGGCAAAAGATATTGAAAAAGTAATATACAATGGTGAAAATATTATTAGTTTGGGAAACAAATTAAGTGATTTTGGTAACGGAAATTATAGATGGACTATTCTTCAATCGGTAGTAGAAGATAACAACATAGATATCAATAAAATTTATGTTTATTACACTACCTCAGAAACATCTCCAGGATTTGAAGTTGAAATTAACGCAAGCAATTCACTAGCACAATCGCACGATGATTTAACACAAACTGTCGCTGATACATCGGCTAAAATTGATGTTAATACAAAAACATTAAATGAAGCGATTGGTGTTTTAGGTGCTAAAATAGTAACGGGTTTCTCGGTAACACCTTATGGATTATGTACATGGAATAATCCAGAAACAAGCGATTTTGTGAGAACTGAAATATATCAATCAGAATTTGATATAAACCATTACACTTATGAACAATTAAATAATATTAATGGTATTCAAAAGTACAACCCAGGAACAAACGAATCAATTACAACTTCAATTGACGTTAATACAAAATATTATTATGTCGCAGTATCAATTTATGGTGTTGGAGGAATAGAATACAAATCAATAACTAACGCATTTGAAATTACTTCTCCTAACGACTTTTTGTTTTATGAGAATGGAACAGAAAATGTGGCTTGGACAATAACAGATAGGCAATCAACGTATTTCCCAATAAGTGTAACTCCGTACAAACAAGCTGTAACTGAAACGGTAGACGTAAGTGCATATTCAGTTATAAGAGTTACATGTCAAAGTTTTGGAGGTACATTGCCAAATATTCTGACTTTATCATTTGGAGCTTCATCTGTAAATGGGGGAAGTGGAACTATAGAATTAGATGTATCATCAGAGACTACTGGACAAATTACTATACTTCCTAATTCTGGTGATGGAGAGTTGAGAGTTACAGAAGTGAGGGGAGTAGTGTAATGAAAATTTATTGCAAGCCGTTTGAAGATTTAACAAATAATCCACTGAATGGGAAAGTCGTTGATATTAGTTCTAATACTACAAATTTACCTATTGCTCAAATTGATGACGTTTATGAACAATATCCATATACGGTTGAACGAATGATTGCACTAAAAGACGATGAAGGCAATGTAGTGTTAGATGATTTTGAAAACGAACTTATGATAGTGGCTGTTGATGAAGAGGGGAACGTAATATATGATACCTTAATAGGTACTAGATTAAAAGAATGTGTTGTTGAATTTGATGTTACTGAAGAAACTTTCCTAAGTAGAAATTTGGTAGAAATGTACAATTCTACTTATTGGGTGGATAAAATCGGAATCGCCTTAGTACAAGATGAATATATTAAATGTTCTTGCGATTATATTGAACAAGGTATTTGCTGTGATAAAGTTAGAGAAATTGAAGCTAAAATTAAAATAGAAGAGCTTGAAAACGATCTTTTAAAAGAAAAAGAAGCAAGAGCAACTCACAGCGTTTCTATTCTAGATGTTGCAAAAATTGCACTTGATTCAAAACAAAGAATTGAACTATTAGAGAACGGAGGTGCTTTATAATGCCTTGGAAAGAAGAATTTAAAAACGCTTTAAATTGTGGTAAATATTCACAAAAACAAGACGCTTTAGAGGCTATAGAAGTTGCCAAATTAATGGGGTGGTTTGATGATGAAACAGAATATCAAGAAACTGTTCAACTTGTTAACGATTTTTTTGAAGTCTAACACTTTTGTATATTGCTTATTCTTTCTATATTGCGTCTCTGAAGATATTTACAAACTCGCTGTATTTTGTATAGCTACTGTGATATTTTATTGCCTGTGGCTACAAATACAAATTAATATAATGGTTAAATCCACAAATGATTATATAGACAGAATGGAAAAGAACGCAGTATCTAAATCCGAAACAACGATCACAAAAGTATTAAATATAGGCCACCCTAATGACAAGGTGTGATATAATGGTGTCGAGGTGATTATATGAGTGAACAAGGTTGGGCAAAGGAAGTATTAAACCACATGAAGATAGTTAACCAAAGACAGTTTATCATTATTATACTGCTGATTATTCTTAACTATTATCAATATTGGCATTCTCAACAATGGGAATACGAGGAAGTTACAGTTGAGGTTGAGACTGGCATAGGAAATGCAATTTACAATGAAACTGGGGAGGTGAATTATAATGCCGAGAGTGAAGAAGACGGTCAAGAAGAAGAAAAGAGTACCGAAACCGAAGTGATAGTCGAATAAGATAGGCGGTGCCTATGAATAAGTTTGATTTTACAAAAGATGAATACGATTACATTATACAACAATGTCCTTTTACAGATGAAGAGTGTAAAATATTTGACATGAGAAGAAACGGAAATCATACCGTTGAACAAATGGCTGATATTTTATTTCTTCATCCAAGGACCGTAAAACGCAGAATAGAATCAATTAATAGAAAAATATCAAGAGTAATATAAAACCGCAGTCTGTCACTTTTGTGTCACGTTCTGCGGTTTTTTTAATGATAAAATATAGGTGAGTAAATATTATTTCCAAATAAATCAAATTATATGATAAAATAGATGAAAAGAGGTATACAAATGAGTAAAGGGGATTTAATGATGTTTATTGATGTTGCAAGCGGTATTTTAATAGCCGTTGCTTCTCCTATCATTTTAGGTTTTATATATTCTATTACAAAAATGGTAAAGAAGGACAGAAACGCACACTCAGAATTAAAAAGTGGTATCGGAGTTATAATGAATTCTCAGAGAAGTTTATTGCGGTCTCAAATACTTCAAATGTATGAGGTTGGTGTGAATAATAATGGCATGACATTAATGCAGAAATCAACCATTGACGAGTTATACAAAGATTACAAGGCTTTGGGTGGTAATGGATTTGTTGAAGATATAATGCACAAAGTACATAAAATGGATAACATCGGTTAATCACCTTCTGACGTCGTAATGGCGTCTTTTTTATTTTGTGATATAATATGGTAAAAGGAAGGTGATTAAATGAAACCATCAAGAATAACGGATTTAAACAAGCTTCACTGGAAGTTTAGGAATCAGGTTGTTAAGTTGCTTAAAGCCTGTAACGAAAGGGTAAAAGGCAATGTAGAATTTTGCGTTTTTGAATCTGTCAGAAGCAACGAACTTCAAGAATATTATTACGATCAAGGAAGAAAAAGAGCTGGTCAAATTATCACAAATGTCAAAACTCCAACTTTTCACAATGCTAATGTAGGCTTAGCAGTTGATATTGTACCAAAAGTAAATGGTAATTTTACATGGTCCAGAAAAGATTTATTTGAAATCATTGGTCAAGAAGCGGTCAAGCTAGGCCTTACATGGGGTGGTAACTGGAAATCATTTTACGATGGTCCTCACGTCCAAATGGATGATGGTTTATCTTCTTTAGATATTAGAAACGGAAAACGGCCTTCTTGGTTTAATGATGCTAATCCTTCTGAATTTGAAAAAGACTATACTGGACACTGGGCAGAAAAGGGAATTGACTACTGCCTCGAAAACGGAATCATGAAAGGGTATGGCGATGGCAAATTTCACCCTGACGAGCCTTTGACAAGGGCGCAACACGCATGGATGAAATACCAAGAAGCGATTAAGAAAGGTGAGGTATAAGATGAATAAATTTAAAAATCCTATGTTTTGGATTGGTTTAGTAACAACTATTTTTTTAGCAAGTGGAATTGATCCTGAATCATTAACGAGTTGGCATTTGGTGTATGCTGGACTTGTATCCATTGTAGAAAACCCAGTTAAGCTAATTGCGGTTATTGGTGCTGTGTATGCTATTTTTAACGACAACGGCGTAAAAGGGTATGATCATCCGTTTAAAAAGTCGTTGCCGAAATCTAAAAGATTTTAGAGTGTTGCAATAATTTGCAGTTGAAACAAACCACACATATGCTATAATTAAGTTGTCTTTGATTATTGGTTTATAAATGAGTGAAGGGAATTACCGATACCGCAAATCTGAGTTCTAACACTTGTAAAATCTTCCAAACAAAATTTAATAGAAAAAGCATCCTGTAATTCTCGGGGTGCTTTTTTGTTGCAATAAACATGCAAAAATTTGCAGTATAAAAAGTGTTGACTTTGTCCCGAAATAGGAATATACTAGAGGTACGAAAGGAGTTGGAAACGTGAGTAAAGCTGGAAGAGAGACATTTTTAATCGCATCACGAATTAGGATTTTAAGAGAAAGTGAAGGGTGGTTAATAGAGGAATTAGCTGAAAGGTTAAATGTTAAACCTACATATGTTAGACAGATGGAGCAAGGTCACAAACCAATGTCGATTAACATGGCGAAACTGTACCGATCAATTTTTAATGTAACGCTGGATTATATTTATTTTGGAGGTAACAACTAACAATGGTGATTGAAGATAAGGTTAAAATGAAAGAATTTATATTTGGTAAATATAACAACGTTTGTTGTAATTGTGGGTCTGATAAAGATTTACACATGCACCACATTTTACACCAATGCGACTTTCCAGAGTTTTCTGATGAAACAGACAACATTATGTTGCTTTGTAAAAAATGCCACAGAAAATACCATAACGAAAACCAACCCAAGTCTACAAAAGTAAAAACGAACACAGAAAAGATTGAAATGACTTGCGCACAAGGCTTTAAAGATAAAGCTAAAGAATATGCAGATAGAAAAGGTATAAGCTTGGCGGCTTACGTTAAATCTGCATTGTTTGAACAAATGAAGAAAGACGAAAAGAAAGGTTAAGTTTATGAAAAAGTACACGAAACTAGAATTACAATATCAGCATTGCATATTAAACGATAAAACAATGTGGATACCAAAAGACGGAAGATGCAATAATTGTCACGAAGATATCCTGGAGAAATATTCAGAAGAAAAGTGTAATACGCAGGTAATAACGAGTTGTAGTCATTGTAGAAAGAGTTATTTAGATTAGAAAGGGGTAAGTTATGGTAATATTAAGCGAACAAATATTTAACGAAGGAACACCAAAAGAATTTAGCGTTACTAAAAAAGTTACATCGGAGCCATCTGATAACGGGTATGTTGATTTATATTTAACTGCCGTTGATGGAGAAGAAGAAGTGGAATCGGTTATATCTCTAAGTTGTTTAGATATCGTGGAGATTGCTAAGTGTTTTGGGTGTAGGGTTGTGAAGGGGCTGGAATAGTATGAGTAATGATTTAGTTAAAAAAAATAGAAACGTTCTTAAACAGATGTTTGAAACCGACAAAATCAAAGACAGAATAGTTGCAATGCTAGGTAAAAATGCAGATTCTTTTATTACATCCGTAATTAACGTTTATGCAGGAAGTGACTATTTAGCAGAATGTGAACCGATTACAGTTGTAAAATCAGCAATGGTTGCTGCGTCTATGAATTTACCAATAGATCCTAATTTAGGCTTTTCGGCGATTGTTCCGTATAAAGATAGAAATAAAGGTATGCAAGCACAATTTCAGATTATGTACAAAGGATTCGTTCAATTAGCTATTAGAAGTGGTATGTATGAAACTATTAACGTTACCGAAGTTTACGCTGATGAATTTAAGGGTTACAATCCATTTACAGGTAAGTTTGAATTTACAGACCCCGAAGAATGGAAAATGCGTTATGAGGATAACAGAGAAGTTGTCGGTTATTTTGCTTATTTTGAACTTCTAGCAGGTTTTAAGAAACAATTGTATGCTACTAAGGCAGAGGTTGAAAAACACGCTAATACGTATTCGCAAAGTTATAAAAGCGATAAAAGAAACAATAAGAACACTAGTCGTTGGTCGCAAGATTTTGATTCTATGGGAAAAAAGACTGTTTTGAAGCAGTTACTTTCTAAATACGGCGTATTGTCAGTCGACATGCAAAAAGCTCAAACATTTGACCAATCTGTAGCAGATGGTAATATCGACGGATTAGAACCAAAGTATATTGATAATCCTAATAATGTTGATGTAGTTGACCCATTTGCAGAAACATTGGAAGAGGTGAAAGTTGATGAAAATAACTGATGATAATTATTTTAGCACTGAAGCTTCACAAGAATACTTTTCTGTATCTCAATTTAAAGAGTTTGATAGATGCGAAGCTATGGCGCTTGCCAGTATTAAAGGTGAGTATAAGCGACCAATGACACGAGCGTTATTAGTGGGTTCTTTTGTGGATGCTTATTTTGAAGATAGACTTCAAGAGTTTCAAAATGAAAACCCTGAGATATTTACTCAAAAGAATGAACTTAAAGCAGAATTTAAGAAAGCTAACGAGATTATTAAAAGAGTAAAGACGGACCCATTATTTATGAAATTTATGAGCGGTGAGAAACAACGTATTTTAACATTTGAATTATTCGGTGTTATGTGGAAAATGAAAATGGATAGCTTTATAGACGGTGTGTGCATTACAGATTTAAAGGTTGTTGCTAATTTCAGAAAAATGCACTATTGGCGTTACGATATTCAAGGGGCCGTTTATCAAAAAGGTGTTGAAATTGTATTGAATCAATTTTTAACTTTTAACTTAGCGGTTGCTACTAAAGAGAAGGTAACTGATTTAGATATCTTTCAGATACCTCAAAGTGTACTTGATGATGCACTAGAAGAGGTTGGAGCAAAAATCGGAAGATTTAACGCTGTAAAACTGGGTAAAGAAGAGCCGATATGTTGTGGCAAATGTGATTATTGCAAGTCTATTAAAAAGGCGCGTATAAGAAATTATACAGAATTGATGGAGGGATAGCATGAAATTAGTAAAAATATCAAGTAGTAGTATTCAGATTAAAAGCAACGAAAAGGAATTTGAGTTAGTTAAAATTAACGACTTAATGAAAATATCAGATGGAACGGTTGAATTAATAACAACCGTGACATCTATTACAGATACAGAGTCTAATTATAGTATTGGAGAAGAGGACTTTATAGGCGAATTTACAAACCTTAAGAATATCGAATGTGATATTATTGGTAGTCTTAAAAATGGATTGTATGTTAAATCTATTGACCAATACCCTACAACATCCGTAACAATTAGCCTTGTAACTGATGAAGAGTTTAAAACTATGTTGTCAGCGTATCAGTCTAACGGCTTTAGAATTGGCGAGTATGCTTCTTATGAAGCCGACGCATATGTAAACGGCAACAAGTTATTTCAGCGTCATGCTGCTATTCTAGGTAACACGGGCGCTGGTAAGTCTGAAACAGTTGCAAAGGTTATTGAAGAAATCAGCAAACTTAAAAGTGCTAACGTAATTATATTTGATATTCACGGTGAATATTCAGAGTTATCGTGTGCTAGAAATATTAAAATTGGTAGCGAAGTTGCTTTCCCTATTTGGTTATTCGGACTTAATGACATTGCAACTAACATTTTAAAAGTGAAAGAAGAAACGTCAACAAGTCAAATGGCAGCGCTTAAGAAAAGTTATAGAAGTATTTGTGGCAACCCAAACGAGCATAAGCCTATTGAGTTTGATTTCGGTATCATGAGAAACGAGTTGAAATATCTAGATAACGAACAGGTTGGCGACGGAGAATATGCATCGGGTGCAAAAAAAGGTATGCCAAAATACAAAAACGGTCCAATGTATGGAAAACTTACAAGTTTAGTAAATTTGTTTGATGCTTTAATACTAGATGAACGTAACAACTTTTTATTCGCAGATAAACCACAATCGTATTTATTTGAATTAATTGACCTTATTATGTCAAATGATAAGCCTGTTAAAAACATTGATTTATCAGAAGTGCCTAATGATATTGCTATTCAAATTATTGGATGTATCACTAAATTGGTTTGGAATATTAAACTTATGCAAAAAGAAATCACACCAATGACTATGTTATGTGATGAAGCACACGTATACATTCCTAATAACTTTCAACTATTACCTTCAGAACGTAGGATGGTAGAAGTGTTTGAAAACATTGCAAAAGAAGGTCGTAAGTTTGGATTAACATTATTACCAGCAACTCAAAGACCTTCAGAACTTAATAAAACTATCTTGGCTCAATGTGGTAATTTTATCGTAATGAAGTTAAACAATGAGAATGACAAATCTATTATTAAAGGCATGTTGCCTGATGGTTCTGAAAGTGTTATTGATTCAACAACTATGTTTAATCCAGGTGAATGTGTATTAATCGGCGACGCTTCTCCTATTCCTTTGAAGGTTAAGGTATCACTTGCAAAAGAAAGACCAAATTCACGCAGTATTGAGTTTTGGGATGAATGGAACTCGGAGCATAAAGAAATTGATACACACTCTCTTGTTAGTAAGTTTTTAGAGGTGTAACATGCTAACTAAAGCGCAACAAGTAGGAAAGAAAAAGCAGAAGAAAGTAAAAACTCCTATCCCTGATGGCGAAAAATGCTGTCAGGGGTGCGGAAGTTATTACAATTTAGAAATCCATCATGTATATGGTGGTAGTAGTCGAAATTTTAGTTCTAAGCATAATTGCGTAGAATGGCTATGTGAATCCTGCCACCGCGGAGAAAATGGCGTACATGGTGATAATTATCATCTTGATATGTATTTTAAACAAAAGCATCAAGTTAGGTTAGAGAACAACGGAATGGATAGAGAACACTTTAGATATTTGTTTGGCAAAAGTTATCTTTAGGAGGTTAGGCATGAGAAAGATTAAATTTAGAGGTAAAAGAGTTGATAATGGCGAGTTTATTTATGGGTTAGTTGCTTATTTATTTGATTTGGATTACATAAGCAAATCGTACGATGATGTACCGGAACGAAAGTATTACATTAGTTATGACAGCGGAAGTTTTATCGAAGTAGACCCCAACACAGTAGGTCAATGCACAGGGTTAAAGGATAAGAGTGGCGTAGAGATATACGAGGGCGATATATTGCAATCAGAATCAAATATGGTTAATGCAATTACTAATCAAAAAACTGGTGAAGTTGATATATCAATTTATAAAGTTATATGGCATGAAATAGGATGGGGGATTGAATCGGTTTTTTGTAATAGATGGAATGATTCTTGGAATAATAAAGGGCGCAAACAAGAAATTACATTAGGATGCTTAAAATATTATTCTGTTATCGGTAACATTAACGACAATCCTGAACTATTGGAGTAAAATATGAAATTCACAACAACCATAGCACGTATTTTCCCACCAGGAAGAACCCCAGGGTTTCAACTGGTGGTGGAAGTACCAAAAGAAGAAAACGTTATCAGCGGCATAGATAAGATATGCAAACAAGACAAACCTATAAGCGTGGAAATTAAGGTTAAACGAGAAGGGCGAAGTTTGTCGGCAAATGGTATGGCGTGGTCGTTAATAGATCAAATAGCAAAGAAAATGGGGTCTACAAGTGAAGAGATTTATCTTATTATGCTAGAACGTTACGGAGTCAAAGAATATTCAGCAATACCAAAAGGTGATTTAGACTTAAAGAAAAAAGCTTATAAGATAGTTGAAATCATAGAAAATGTACTGGTTAATGGTAAACCTTGGCTTGGCATTATGACTATAAGAGGTTCTAGCACATACGACACCAAAGAGTTTTCTGTACTCTTGGAAGGTATTATAAGCGAGGCGAAGGAACTCGGTATAGAAACTGCAACACCTAATGAGATAGCTGAAATGATGGCTATATATGAGCAGAATTATAAAAAAGTCACTTAAATAGTGGCTTTTTTCTTTTGGGTAAACTGCAAGAATTTGCATGTTGAAAACGTAAAGTTCGATTTATGGTCATATGTAAAAATAACGTGGCCATATACAAAAATAACTATTGCAATGTATACAAAATGATGTTAAAGTATCTTTAGGAGGTGGCTTATGAATATATCAGATAAGTTCGGAAACAGATTAAAAGCAGCTAGAATCCAAAAGGGGTTTACTCAATCGGAATTAGCAGAAAAATCAAAGTTGTCAATTAACACTATTAGGAATTTAGAACAAAATAACAACGATGCGCCAATAGGTAAGACGGTAATAAAATTATCGAACGCACTGGATGTTACTACAGATTATTTATTAAAGGGTGAATGATAATGGCCGAAAAAAGAATGTTCTCTAAAAAAATTATTGACAGTGATGCTTTTCTTGATATGGCACTATCTACACAAGCGCTTTATTTTCATTTAAGCATGAGGGCTGATGATGAAGGGTTTATAAATAATCCTAAGAAAATATTGAGAATGATTGGAGCGAGTCCTGATGAACTAAAGATTTTAAATGCAAAAAGATTTGTTCTTGATTTTGATAACGGAATCATAGTAATTAAGCATTGGAAGATTCACAACACGATTAGGAGGGATAGAATTAAGGAAACTGTCCACAAAGATGAAGCTAATTTATTATCGACTAAAGAAAACGGTGCTTACACATTTGATAAATTGCTAGAATGCAGTGACGATAATGATTTGGTGGAGGTGTCAGACGAATGTCAACCAAATGACAACCAAGTGACTGCACAGATTAGATTAGATAAGATTAGTTTAGAAGAGATTAGTTTAGATAAGAAAGACGCTGACAAATCTAAAAAACCTCGTATGAATGCAACAGAAAAATTTATACGAACTAAGGTTGAAGATGAAAATTTAATAATTGCTTTATGTGATTTTGCTGAAAATAGAAAAAAATTAAAATCAGCTATGACAGACAGGGCGATTACTCTATTAATTAGCAAACTTAATGAAATAGATATCAACGTAGATGTTCAAATTCAATTATTAGAAACCGCAATACTTAATGGGTGGAAAAGTGTTTACCCACCTAAAAATAACAATCAACAACAAAACGAATCGCAAATAGATGTATTGAGGAGGATTGTGCAAGGTGAATAAATCTGAAACAGCACAAATAATTATGATTTTGAAACACACTTACCCAAATTGGGCCAAGAGTATGAATGATCAAGAAATAGTTACAATGGTTAACGTATGGCAAGATATGTTAAGCGAATACGATTTTAAAGTGGTACAAGTTGCAGTAAAAGCATTTATTGCATCAAGTAAATGGCCTCCTTCTATCTCGGAAGTGATAGACAAAGTTAAGTTCATTCAATCAGGCGGACAAAGAGAAATGACAGAGCAACAAGCATGGTCATTGATAAGCAAGGCTATTAGTAACAGCACATATAACGCTGAGAAAGAGTTCGAAGCTTTACCGAAGCAGTTGCAAGACGTTATAAGAACACCACAACAACTAAAAAATTGGGCGCTGATGGACTTAGATACAGTTCAATCGGTAGTTAGTTCAAATTTCATGAGGTCGTATCGTGCGGTTGTTAAGAACGACAAAGAATATGAAGCATTACCAGGAGAAATCAAGCAACAAATAGAGTGTAACAAAGTAAATGAGTTTATGAAGTTGATTGGTAATGAGTAAGCATCTAAATTATAGATTGAGATAGAAAGGGTGGTAAGTATGGCTAGAGATATGGAATATTTACAAAGCAAAAGGTTAGAAGTGTTAGAAATAATCAAGCCGATGTGCGAGGTGTTCGGAATAAAGAAATATGATTATGTAGTAAGCGAAACTGGACAATCCGAGAAGCTTGTTATATATGACACAGAGATAGGATGCTCTAGTAATTCTATTAGTGCGATTGTCCAGGAATTGGTAGGATGGATATTTATTACTAGATGGCGAGATAGATATCTTGGAGCGTTTCAAACTCAAACTACTAATGTGATTAAAAGATACTGGATTGAGAAAGGTTAAGGTGAAAACAATGTTTAAAAAATTCAAAGCACTAAACTTATGCCCATTTTGTGGCAAACTAAACTTCGGAACTTATGACGGTAAATTTATCAAGTGTGGTAAATGTGGAAAAAAGCATGTGAAAGAGGTGTAAAATGAATCCAACCAAATGCTGTCAAACATGCATAAGTGACGAAAGGTTTG
>CAZCGV010000002.1:29912-44091 GCA_964498515.1 uncultured Methanosarcinales archaeon | reverse complement strand
AAATTGCACAAGCTTTGTCTGATATAGAGAAGAAGTTGTCTATGTTAAGGTAAATCATATGTTTTTGAACATGTTCGAATCCCCTAAGTTGTGTAAAAAGTAGAATTAAATAATATATGCGGAGTGAGGGATTCATCTGAATGAAATGAAGATGTGCAGGAATGTTAATGACTGCATGTTCGAATCCCCTAAGTTGTGTAAAAAGTAGAATTAAATAATATATGCGGAGTGAGGGATTCGAACCCGCGTAGACACTAAGCCAACAGATCTTGAGTCTGTCCCGTTTGACCGCTCCGGCAACTCCGCAAAACAATTGAAGAAAACCCAAATTCTTTAAAAACCTTGCCTTATTTCCTAATCCATGTCCGTCACAATAATCCCCTTAGGAGGGTTTGGAGAAATAGGAAGAAATTCATTAGCCCTAGATATAGATGGAAAAATATTAATAATTGATTTCGGATTTCATTTAGAACGATATTTAGAAGTTCTGGCAAAAAGAAAAACCCATTTTAACCCTTCATTAAAACTATTAAAAAAAGCAGAAGTTCTTCCAGATTTAACAAGATTAAAAGGAAGAAAACGAGACATAGTTGGAATAATTTGTTCACATGCACATTTAGACCATATAGGCGGCTTACAATACCTCGCAAATAAATTCTCTTGCAAAATACATGCAACTCCATTTACAGCTTCAGTCATTCGTTCTCTAGCAGAAAAAAGCAATAAAACGGCATCTTTAGAAATACATCCTTGTAATTCAAGTTTTAACATTTCAGGAATTAATATTGATTTCATCCCTGTAGCGCACTCAACACCAGACGCAGTTATCATAGCAATACATACAAGCGCAGGAGTAATAATATATGCAAACGACTTCAAATTAGATCAAACACCTGTAATTGGAAACAAAACAAATTTAGATTCTTTAAAAAAATATTCTGGAAAAGTAAAATTACTATGTATGGATTGCTTGTATTCATCCCAAAAAGGACATTGTGAAAGTGAAGAAACTACAAGAAACGAATTATTAACTTTAAAGTTGAAAAATTATAAAGCAATATTTGCAACATCATTTTCATCACACATAGCAAGAATTAAAACATTTTGTGATATGGCTAAAAAATTAAATCGTAAAATAATTTTCGCAGGAAGTTCATTATCAAGATACTTAGAATCAGCAAAAGACGTAAAATTAATAGATTTAATTTCAAACAACACTGTCTTAAAAACAAAACAAGACATTTATGAGTTTTTTAGAAGACTTCGTTATCCCGAAGAATATTTTTTTATAGTTACTGGACACCAAGGAGAACCAAATTCAACATTAATGAAATTAATTGAAGGGGGATTTAAATTTTCAAGCCAAGATTTAGTTATTTTTTCAAATAAAATAATTCCCTCTGAAGTTTGCATACAAAATAGAGAATACTTAGAAAAAAAATTAAGCCAAGATAAAGTTCATCAAATTAAAGACATTCATGTATCAGGTCATTTATTTCAAGAAGATCATAAAAAAGTAGTTTCTATATTAAAACCAGAATATTTGTGGCCAAGTCACGGCGAACCATTAATGATGGAAAATATGAAAGACGTCTTTTTAAAAGAAGGATTTAAAAGGGAAAAAATTCTAATGTTGAAAACAGGGGACAAGTTTAACTTATAAATAGACATAATATTTAAATACAAGAGCCCATTTGAAATTCTTAGTAAGGTGGTTTTATGAAATTAACACTGGCAGAGCCAAAATATATGAAAGATGGAATTTCTATTATTTCTGAGATTGTTACAGAAGCAACATTCAAAGTAACTAAAAACTCATTTAAATTAGTGGCTATGGACCCAGCTAATGTTGCAATGGTTATATTTCAAATACCTGCAAACGCATTTGTTTCATACGATATCGATAAAGATGAAAATTTAACTTTAAATCTAAACAACCTTAAACAAGTTTTTAGAAGAATAAAAGGAAACGATACCTTAACTCTTGAAATGGAAGAAAGTAAATTAAAAATAACCTTACAATCAACATCCAAAAGAACATTTTTCTTACCTTTAATAGAACTAAACGAAGGAGAACAAAAAATTCCAGAATTATCCTTTAACGCAGTAATTGAAACACAAAGTTCAATTTTAAATGACGCAATTGATGATGTGGATGTAGTTGGAGAATCAGTAAATTTCATGACTACAGAAATGATTTTTGGAATAAGTTCTAAAGGAGATTTATCCAAAGCAGAAGTAGAAATACCTGCAGACAATGTCACTTCAATTTCTTCAACAAGGGAAGGAATAAAAGCAAAATATT
Organism: uncultured Methanosarcinales archaeon; assembly: GCA_964498515.1. Lineage (GTDB taxonomy): Archaea > Nanobdellota > Nanobdellia > Woesearchaeales > SKGA01 > JAQUYS01. Next base: position 41,786 of record CAZCGV010000002.1, on the reverse strand, counting down.
CTATAGAGTACCTGAAAAAATTAATTCAAGGATCTAAATTATCTGAAAAAGTTAAAATACAATTCAACAAAGATTATCCTTTAAAGTTAGAATATGTAACTAAAGATAAAGTTGAATTAAGTTTTATACTCGCTCCAAGAGTAGATAATGATTAGTAGTGACTAAAATATTCACAACTCTATAACTTATATAAACTTCCGTCCTACAACATACCTATATGGAGGGCACACATATGAACAAATTAATTCTTACAATATTTTTAGTTTTAATCTTCACATCATGTAGTTCAAACAATACACAACCATCCACACAAGACGATTCCGCATTCATCACATCCCTACCCTTCGAGGAACTAACACAAGAAGAAGCAGAAACTTACAACTTCATACTTCATGAAGAATACAAATCATACGAATTATACAACAAAATAGTTCTCGAGTTCGGAGAAGTCAGTCCATTTACAAAATTAAAAACATCAACCCAAAACAACATAGACTCTCTAAAAATACTATTTCAAAAATACAATCTAACAATCCCTGAAAATGATTGGGGTTCAAAAATATCCGCACCACTAAATTTAGATGTTGCATGCCAATTAGCTAAAAATAAAGAACTAGAAAAATCCCAAACATATAATCAAATGTTTAATTATGTTAACAACGAAGACATAACTTATTTACTGACAATCTTTAGAAATAAAGCAAAAAACGAAAATTTAGTTCTACTGGAAAAATGTGGAACTTATTAACGGAGAAACTAAAATGAGTAAAACGATAGAAAATCTAAAACAAGCATTCGCGGGCGAAGCACAAGCAAGAAATAAATATACTTACTATGCTAAAATTGCAAGAAAAGAAGGATACTACTACATAGCAAAATTATTCGAAGAAACTGCTGAAAACGAACTTCAACACGCAAAAGATGAATTCAAATTTCTAGGCGAATTAGGAGATACAAAAAAGAATTTAAAATCAGCTATGGAAGGAGAACATCACGAAGAAGCAGAAATGTATCCAAGAATGGCTAAAGAAGCAAGGGAAGAAGGAAGAGAAGATGTAGCTAAACTCTTCGATGAAATTGCCCAAGTAGAAAAACATCACGAAGAAAGATTCAGAAAACTTTTAGAACTAGTTGAAAAAGGAACAGTTTACAAAAGAGACCAACCAATAAAATGGAAATGTTCTAAATGTGGTTACATTCATGAAGGAGAAGAACCTCCAGAAAAATGTCCATCTTGTAAACATCCAAAAGAATATTACGAACCGGCAAATTTGGAGTTTTAAAAATGGCCGAATTAAATAAATTTTACAAATGTGAAATTTGTGGAAATCTCGTGTCTGTAGTTGAAGCAGGTCCCGGAGAGTTAGTTTGTTGTGGACAACCAATGAATTTGTTAGAAGAAAAAACATCTGACGAAGGAAAAGAAAAGCACGTTCCAGTAATTGAATATAAAGAAAATAAAGTTATTGTAAAAGTGGGTTCAATACCACATCCGATGGAAGAAAAACATTACATTGAATTAATTCAATTAATTTCATCAGACGGAACAATAATTGGAAAACGATTGAAACCAACAGATAAACCTGAAGCAGAATTTTGCAATCCAGAAAATAAAAAAGAGTTCAAAGCAAGAATTCTTTGCAACATCCACGGAATCTGGAAAAATTAATTTCGTGAAATTTTTATTTTTTTAAACAAAACTTTATATACTTCTAAAGAAATAAAACATTGTGAACTTCATAACCAAACTCCTAAGAAAAATAAAGAATTACTTAGAAGAAATCATAAAAATAAAACAAACACCACATTCAATAGCTTTAGGTTTTGCAATTGGAACATTCATCTCAACAATGCCAACACCAGGTCTTAACATCCTTTTAGGAGTTCTTATTTCCTATTTCTCAAAAACAATAAACAAATTGGCTCTTTTTGGAGGAATTTTATTTTGGAACCCTTTGTTAACTCCAATAACTTACAGTCTTGCCTTTAAAATAGGACAATTCATTTTAGATGAACATATTCTATTCGAACCAACAATGTATCAATTGTTTTTTCATTACTCAAAAACATTCTTGTTAGGCATAACTATTTTAGCGTTGATTACATCTATTGTGAGCTATTTTGTAGTTTTAATAATGACTCACATTTATCAAAAACGACATAAACTCTTCGATTAAGTTTATAAATAAACTCCTATTTGTTTAAAAATGGAGTTTAACAGCATTATTTTAAGATATGGGGAAGTTGCACTAAAAAGCGATAAAAGTAGAGCTTTCTTTGAAAAAAAATACATACAAGCCATAAAAGATTCCTTAAAAAGTTATAAAGATGTAAAAATAAAATCCTATGGTAAAAGATTCATATTATTATTTGATGAAGAAATAGATAAAAATGTAATTTCAATACTTCAAAAAATTCCAGGAATACAAAGTTTTTCATTAGCACATTTTCATAAATTTCAACAAGAAGAAGATCTAAGAAATTATCTAATCAATTTAACCAAACCTTTAATACAAAATAAAATATTTAGAATAACAACAAGACGAATCGGTAAACATACATTCAGTTCAATGGATTTCTCAATGAATTTGGGAAAGGAATTGGAACCATTTAGTAACGGAGTTAACTTACAAAGTCCTGAAGTAAATATAAAAATAGAAATTAGAGAAACAGAAGCATACATTTACACTGAATCAATCGAAGGAATGGGAGGATTACCTCCTGCAACTGCAGGAAAAGTTCTCGCACTTTTCTCAGGAGGAATTGATTCTCCCGTCGCAGCGTATCAAATGTTAAAAAGAGGATGTTCTGTAGATTTCATTTACATAAATCTTCTAGGAGATGCCCCTTTCACAGAACTTGCAAAAGTTTACAATCAGTTAATTCATAATTATGCAAAATTATATGTTCCTAAATTATATGTTCTGGATGCTGCAGAAATCGTAAAACAAATTAAAAGCGATGTTGATTCATCCTTAAGACAAATATTTCTGAAAATAATTTTCTACAAAATAAGTCAACAAATAGCCAAAGGTAAATATGATGCAATAGTTACAGGAGAAGCATTATCGCAAAAATCAAGTCAAACCCTAAAAAGTTTAGCAGTCATAGACAGCCAATCCACTATGTTAACTCTTAGACCTTTATTAGGAATGGATAAAACTGAAATCGTCGAAATTGCAAGACAAATAGAAACATTTGATCTCTCTGAAAAAGTAAAAGAATATTGTAACCTTTCTGAAGGACCAGTATCTACAAATCCTTCTTTAGACATATTAAATAAATTTCCAGATTTAACAAATGAAATACAACAAGCTTGTGAAAATCATTTATTGTTCAAAGGAGAAATAGAAATAATAGAACAAGAAATTCAACTAAACAATCCAAAAATAATTTCAATTTGTCAAACTAAAAAAATAGATGCAGATTATCAAGAAGAATATCCTCAAATACTCGATAAATTAGACTCATTCCCCAAAGATCAAGATTATTTAATAATATGTGCTTTCGGAGTACGATCATTCGATGTTGCAAACAAATTCAGAAAATTAGGAATTAATGCAAATTCCCAAAGTGTTAAACAATATGTGAAAGAACCTTCTTCTTGCAAATACTTATAAATCATCCAAGTATTCTAACTTTATATGGAAGAAGATTTCACAACAGAAGAATTGGCTTTTGCCTCACACGACAAAATTGATGCCTTAATAGACATATTAATAGAGAAGAAATTAATCACAGAACAAGAATTTGTAGATTCTTTAAAGAAATTATACGCTCAAATGGAGTCAGAAAACGAATAATTTTTATATTTAAACATTATTTGTATTGTTATGGCGATTCCACCAAAATACAAACCATTTCTAAATTCTTTAAAATTAACCCCTTTAGCAAAAATGCTTTTAGAAAAAAGATACCTCTTAAAAGACGTAAATAATCAAATATGTGAAACCCCTGAAGAAATGTTTTATAGAGTTGCAAAAAATATAGCTCTAGCAGATAAACCATACGAAGAAGAAATAGAACAAACAGAAGAAAAATTCTTTAAAGCTTTAATTTCACAAGAAATTGTACCTGCTTCACCAATATTGATGAGTGCAGGAGGAAGATTACAATTCTTATTCTCCGATCACGCCTTAGAAGTTTCAGATTCATTAGAAAATATTTTTGAAACATTAAAAATTGCAGCAACCATACAACAACATGGTGGAGGAGTAGGATTTAATTTTTCAAATATCAGACCAAGATTTGATGAAGTTTCAGGATTAAAAAACGTTGCATTCGGACCCTTAAGTGTAATGAAAATTTTTGACACGTCATTTAGCGCAATATTACAAGGAGGAAGACGTCCAGGCGCAAACATGGCAGTTCTATCAATATCTCATCCAGATATAGAACAATACATAGAAGCCAAAGCAGAATTAAATCAATTAAGTAACTTTAATCTATCCATAGCAATAACAAATGAATTCATGGAAGCCGTTTTAGAAAACAAACCATTCAATTTAATCAATCCAAGAAATAATAAAATTACAAAAACAATCAATGCCAAAGAATTATTCCGAAAAATATCTCGATATGCTTGGGGAACTGGCGATCCAGGAATATTATTTATAGATGAATTTAATGAAAAATATCCTTTCGAAAACAGAAAAATAATTTGTACAGGTAGTTGTGGTCAATATGGTTTTGAAGCATATGAAGGAGTTCCATATGCACACATAAACTTAACAAAAATAATTAAAGAAGAAAACAATCAAAAACAATTAGACTTAGAAAAATTAAAAGAATTAACACATACAGCAGTACATTTTCTTGACAATTGCATAGATATGCATAGATTTTCAAACAACTTAATCGAACAACAATGTAAATCCGTACGAAAAATTGGTTTAGGCGTTATGGGATTCGCAGATCTATTATTTAATTTCAAAATCCCATATGGTTCTGAAGCTTCATTAAATATGGCAAAAGAAATAATGAAAGTCATAAAAAAAGAATCTCGAAAAGCAACCAAACAATTAGCATTTAGACGAGGAACATTTCCAGCATATGGTCAAAGTACATTAGACGATCCATCTAGAAATGCAACAATCACATCTATTGCACCAACTGGAACTACAAGCATATTAACAGGAGTCTCACAATCAATAGAACCAGTGTATGCTCTTTCCTACACAACCAAAACGGCAAGTGGTGAAGAATTTACAATTTTGAATAATGAATTCAAACAAGAATTAGAAAAATTAAAACTAACTGCAAATGAACGAGTACAATTACAATTTGTAGATTCAATATCAAACATATCTTGGTTAGACCAAAACATTAAAGATACATTCAAAACATCTCACGATGTTATTCCTGAAGAACACTTAAAAGTTATGGCAACATTTCAAAAATACGTAGATAATGCAATATCAAAAACAATTAATTTACCAAATGATGCCTCCATCGAAGATGTTGAAGAAATATTTATAAAAGCCTACAAATTAAAATGTAAAGGAGTTACCATATATCGAGATGGCTGCCGAGATGACCAAGTTTTAACAAATAAACGTCAAACAAAGCTTTATGCATTCAATTCTTGAAACTATATTTTGTAAACTATAGTCTCCAATATTTTTTTTATTTTACCGGCATTCTTTTAAATGGTTCAATTAAATTTTAATACAAGGGAAAAGGTAAAGCGTATTACTTTTAAGTTTCCAATAAATGTGGTGTGTGTCATGGAAAACGAAAACAACTCAAACATAAATTTAAACAACGTAAGTCAATCTAAAACAACAACTTTACTTCTAAAAAAAGGAATTTTTTTAACCGAACAAGCAAAGAACATAACTAACAATTCTGATTTTTTATCTGAAATGGGAAAAATAATTTTTTTAGACAGATATGCTCTAAAAGATAATCGAGATAATTTCAAAGTAGGAGATTTAATAATTGCGGTTTCTAAAGATCATCCTAAATATCCAAAAAAAGATTTAGCAATAATTTTAGATTTTGTTCAAAACCAAGTAAAATTAAGGTTCATAACAGGAGTATATTCAGAAAATTTCAAAAAAGAATTAGAAGGTCAAGAATCCACAACTGAAGACGAAGATGTAACAACAGATTTAGTAAAATGTGATAAACCAATAGAAAGCATTTATGATGCATATGCTAGAGTGGCAAAAGCAGCAGCATCCGTAGAAACAAATAAAGAAAAATTTGAAGAAGAATTTAAATCTGCATTAGCAAAAGGATACATACAACCTGCCGGAAGAATTATGGCAGGAGCAGAAGTAAACAACGAAGGAAAATATACATCAAATTTAACTCTGTATAATTGTTATGTTATTCCCTCTCCAAAAGATTCAAGAAAATCAATAGTAAGAGAAACCGCATACCAAGAAACAGAAATAATGAGTAGAGGAGGAGGTGTCGGAATTAATTTAGCAACCTTAAGACCTCGTTATGCACACGTACTTGGAGTAAATGGAAAATCATCAGGGTCAGTATCCTGGGGAAATTTATTTTCAAACATAGTTAGCTTAATTGAACAAGGAGGTTCAAGAAGAGGAGCCTTAATGTTGGCTCTTCCAGATTGGCATCCAGACATTGAAGAATTCATCACATCCAAAAAAAGAATTGGATTTTTAGATTATGCAAATATCTCTGTTTTAGTATCTAATCCATTTATGGAAGCCGTAAAAAATGACGGGGATTGGAATTTAGAATTTCCAGACATACAAGATTTAGAAACAAAAAAACGTTATGATTCTGAATGGGATGGCGATTTAAAAGAATGGAAAAAGAAAGGATATAAAACTAAAATCTTTAAAACATTAAAAGCAAAAGAACTTTGGAAAAATTTAATACAATTAGCTTGGCAAAGTGCAGAACCCGGAATAATTTTCATAGATAGATATAACGATTTCAGCAATTCATGGTATTACAATAAAATAGTTTGTACCAATCCATGTGGGGAACAAGGACTTCCAGCATGGGGAGTTTGTAATCTAGGTCATTTAGCTCTAAATAATTTCTTAATAAAAAAAGGAGAAGATGACCTTGGGCCATTGTATGACTTCGATTGGGAAAATTTAGATTCTGCAGTTAAAACATTGGTTCGATTTTTAGACAATGTAATTGACTTAACACCTTATGTTTTTGACGAAATCGCTGAAAACCAAAAAGGCGAGCGAAGAGTTGGTTTAGGAACTTTAGGTTTAGCAGAAGTTTTAATTCGTTTAAGAATAAAAATGGGACATGAAGATTCTTTAAAATTTATAGATAAATTATACAAACAAATTGCTGTGGGAGCGTACAGCACTTCTGTTGAATTAGCAAAAGAAAAAGGACCATTCAAAAAATTAGATGTGGATAAATTCCTACAAAGTAAATTTATGCAAGGAATGCCCGAAGAATTAAGACAAAACATAAAACAAAATGGAATTAGAAATGTAACCTTATTAACACAAGCCCCAACAGGAACAGTTGGATCTATGCTTGGAACATCAACAGGAATAGAACCATTTTATGCTTTTAAATATTATCAACAAAGCCGATTGGGTTTTCATGAAGTAGAAATAGCTTTAGCGAAAGACTATAAAAAAATAGATGGAAAACTTCCAGAATTTTTTGTATCTGCAATGGATATGACTGCAAAAGAACATGTAACTGTACAAGGAGCAATCCAACGATGGACAGATTCATCAATTTCCAAAACAGCAAACGCACCAAACAATTTTACAGTTCAAGACACAATGAATCTATATGAAATGGCATTTGACTTAAATTGTAAAGGTGTAACAGTATATAGAGATGGATCAAGAGACGAACAAATATTAACAACTGATTCCAAAACTGAAGAAAAAAATTCAAATTTAAATAAATCTCAAAAAGAAGAAATTAAAGTTGAAGAAGTTGAATATGGTAGCGAAGTGGGTAATACTTGTCCGATTTGTAAAAAAGGAAAAATGATTAAAGTCGGTGGATGCACAGAATGTGATGCAGGATGCGGATTCAAAGGCGGTTGCGATATGAAATAGTTCATTATTTTTTATTTATTCAAAAATATGTCTTTGAAGTTCTTTATTACTTTTTCCAGTCAATTTTCTTTCCATACCACGAACATAATACTCTTCCTTTTGACTAAGTAACCAAAGATAATCCGAAACTCGATTAATATAGATCAAAGCATTTTTATTACGAAATTTAATAGTGTATAAATATCTCTCTAATCTACGAATAACGGTCCTAGCAACCTCGATATGCGCAGAACTAATTATCTCTCCAGGTATGAACCAATTGTCGATATCATTAAAATTTTCAAGTAAAATTATCTGATCTTCAATATTTTGAACATCTGTTTTACAGATTCTTTTTTGCAATTTAGGATAATCTTCTTTTGCAGTAGCAATTTCAGCTCCCAAAGTAAACAATGCTTCCTGAACATTTAATATTTCTCGTTTAAGATTGGGCGCCAAAGAATATGCTCTTGCAACCCCTAATTGAGCGTTAGCTTCATCAATAGTTCCACAAATATGCATTCGAGGGTGAGATTTAGAAACTACCTTTCCAAAAAGAAGCTGAGTTTTTCCATAATCCCCGAATTTAGTGGTTATTGCCATTTCCCCTATAAAACAGCGAACACCTAATATTTAAGGATTTATATTTTATTAACGCTAATTATAAAAAGGAGAACATTTTTGTTCATTACATGGTCGTACAACTATCATCTTTAGATTTACACTTTTTAATCCCTGAAACACAAATATTAGTTGGAGGTAAAATAGACAAAATTTTCCAATCCAAAGAAACGCCAACATTTTTGTTTGTATTCCACCTATCTAACATAGGCAAAAAAGGATTATTAATTAATTTTCCATCCCAAATGTGTTTAGCAGATTTCAAACCAGATTTCCCCTCCACACCTCCTGGCTTCTGTTCTTCATTAAGAAAAAAACTAACTTCAGCAAGATTAACAAAAATTTCCCAACTAGACTTTCAAAGAGTGGTTATATTGGAATTTACAACCAAAAACAGACCATCGACACTATACATCGAATTGTTTTCAACAGGAAACATGGTTTTAGTTGATGAATCTAAAAAAATACTTTCAATGTACAAAACCATGGCGAGAGAAGAACAACTAATGAAACCCGGTCAAAAATACATTCTTCCTTCATCGCAACCAAATCCGTTAACAATTACAGAAACTCAATTCACAGAATTAATTAAGTCTTCAAATAAAGAATCTTTAGTTAAAACATTGGCCATAGATTTAAGTTTAGGAGGAACTTATTCCGAAGAAGTGTTATTCAATTCAAAAGTAGATAAAAATTCCTCTCCATCCAACACAAACAAACAGGATTTACAAATAATATTTAAAGAAATAAACAAATTGCTTCATTCAAAAACGCAGCCTCAAAATTATTCAAATGATTTGATTTCTCCAATAAAATTAAATTACATAAATACTATCGAAGTGTCAACTAATTCATTCAATGAAGCAATAAACAACAGCATAAAAATCAATTTTCAAAATAAATTAAATGAAGAAGAAAATAAAGATATAAAAGAAAAAACAACCAAAGTTGAAAAAATTTTAAAAGCTCAAAAAAATCAATTAGATAATTTAGATAAACTCCAATTAGAAAATCAAAAAAAAGGAGAATTAATTTATTCAAATTATTCTGAAATAGATCAAATTTTAAAACAAATATCTTCATTAAAAAAACATAAAACATGGAAAGAAATAAAAGAAGAGTTAAAATCCAATTCTTTATATGTTTCCTTAAATGAACACGACGGAACATTAGTTTTAGATTTAAAATAGGTGTAATATGAATAACTGGATTTTAGATAGATATAAAAAATTAAACAATGATTTTCAATTCAATGAGTGCAAACTAAAACAATCATTCAGAATAAATCCTTTGTTAACAAACGAAAAAGAATTAATAAATTCATTAAAAAAACAAAAAGTAATATTAGAAAAAATTCCTTTCTTAAATGGAGCCTATTGGTATGAAGCACCTTTTTCTTTAGCATCTAGTCCCGCGTATTTGATGGGTAAATTGTACATACAAGAAGTTGCAAGTCAATTACCTTCGCTAGTTTTATTAAAAACCTGGGCTAAGAATTCTAAAATTTTAGATATGTGTGCTGCGCCAGGAAGTAAAACAACTCAAATGGCAGAAATAACTAATGATGAAATTCCCATAGTGGCATTAGATTCAAATCAACAAAGATTAATACCTTTAAAAAATAATATAGAAAGATTAAAATTAAAATCTATAGCAACATATAAAAAAGATTCTCGTTTTGCACATGATTTAGACATAAAATTCACACACATATTATTGGATGCACCATGTAGTGGGAATTATTGCGTTGAAAAAAACTTCTTCACTTTACGTTCAATAGAAGGAATATTACAAAGAAGCAAATTACAAAAAGAATTACTTCGAGCAGCGTATAAGTCTTTGGATAAAAATGGAATTTTAGTTTATTCAACATGTTCATTAGAGCCTGAAGAAGATGAATTGATGATTGATTGGTTTATACAAACATATCCGGACATGAAATTAATTGACACAGAATTAACTATTGGAGACGAAGGTTTAACAAAAGTATTTGAAACCACATTAAACCCTTCTTTAAAATTAACTCGAAGATTTTGGCCATACAAAACAGAAACAGAAGGTTTCTTCATAGCAAAATTGCAAAAACAAAACTAAGGTTAAAAAATGTCAAAGAAAAAAGATTTTTTTAGTAAATATAATTACACAAACCTAATTTCTACAAAACCAAAATGTATTCATTTCAAAGAGTGCGGGGGTTGTTCTTTTCAGAATTACGAATATACGTCCCAATTGACTGTAAAAAAAGAATTCTTACAAAATCTATTCAAAAAAGAAATTAAATTAAACCCTTCTCCCGAACAATATGCTTATAGAAATAAAATGGATTTCGTTTATGCTTTTGGAAATTTAGGATTAAGAGAAAAAGGAAATTATAAGAAAGTAATTGAAATAAAAGAATGCCAAATGATGCCTTCTTTTGCACAAGAAGTGTATGCAAAAATTTATTCTTCATTACAAAAATACAATGTAGAAAGTTATGATTACATAGAACACAAAGGATTTTTAAGATACATCTCATTTAGATATTCAAACAAAACAAAACAAATTATGTTGATATTCACTTCAACAACACCAAACAACGAACAAAACACCAAATTAGAAACTATTTTTGAAGAAATAAAATCCCTAGTTACAAGCATTTATCGGTTTCAATACGACGGTTTAACAGACATACCAGTTCCAAACATAAAACCAGTAAAAATAATCGGCACAGAAACAATTGAAGAAACAATAGGAGATAAAATTTATTTAATTTCTCCATGGAGTTTTTTTCAAGTAAATGTCGATGTCGCAAAAGAAGTTTTCGAAAGAATAAAAGAAAATGTTTCAGGAAATTGTATAGATCTTTGTTGTGGTGTCGGAGCAATCATAATATATGTGGAAAATAAAACCACTTCAATAATTGGAATCGAACAAGTTTCACAAGCAATAGAATTAGCAAATAAAAATAAATTATTAAATGAAAAAACAAAACCTCTTTTTTTTGTTGCAGATATGAAAGATTTACTTCAATTTGCACCTTTAGAAATTGATACATTAATTATTGATCCACCAAGAGCAGGTTTGCAAAAAAAAGTTTGTGAAAGGATATTAAAATCAAGCCCAAAAAAAATAATTTACATGTCTTGCAACCCCAAAACACAAAAAATGGATTTAGATTATTTAAGCAAAGAATATGAGTTAGTTTCCATAGAAGGATTTGATATGTTTCCTCAAACCCCTCACTTAGAAACACTAGCGATAT
>CAZCGV010000002.1:10492-29812 GCA_964498515.1 uncultured Methanosarcinales archaeon | reverse complement strand
TAATGACTGGATGTTTCCTCAAACCCCTCACTTAGAAACACTAGCAATACTAACACGCAAAGAAAATTAATTCTAGTTTGACGCACTTTCTCACCATAATTCAGTTAATTTACAACCATTTAAGTATGAATTCTTCAATTTATCCCTCTAATATCGCCAAATATATAAATAGAGAAACAAATCCCTCTTTCTAAACTCTCAGTGAATAGGGGAAACCATTGAGAAGTTGTAACAAAACCAAAAGATTTATAAGCTAAAGTGCATTTTCACATAATATTGTAGCTACTATGCAGGAACAACCTGTATAACTTGAGGAAATAAAATGGAAAAATCCAAACTTGAAAATGAAGTTTCTTTAGATTCAAAGAATTCTAAAAAGAAAAAATCAATTATAGCACCAATATTATTAAGTTTTGGTTTAGGTACTATATTAGGTGGAGCTTACGTTTTTGATATAATGAAAGATGAATCATCAAAATTAATTGAAAATTTAACCACGCCAGATAGTACAGGTACAACTAGATTTAGAAAATATTTTCCATTAAGTCCTAATGCGCTTGCTGAAAAAGACACAATATATGTAAAAGGAAAAGACGGAATTTCTAGACCTGTTGTTCGAGTGAGAGGCGGTCGAGGAAATGATCATTATTATGAAGATTATTCTGATTGGGAATCGGATACACTTGAAGTTGAAGCCCCAGGCAAAGACGGACAAAACCGAAGATACACTGTTTGGAAAAATGATGATGGAGACTACACAGGAGACTTCGAAGACTGGGCAGTAGACACAGTTTTCGTCCCAACATCCAACGAACAAGATAAAAAACGAATTGCAGATTTAGAAAAACAATTAGGTCAAAATATTAAAACAATTATTCCTAAAAAAATAAAAATTCCAGGCAAAGATGGAAAATGGATGTATGTTAGAAATATCTTCTTAACTGGAAATAATGAATATCAAGGTCAATTAGAAGGTTTAATTCCAGATACAATTAAAGTAAAAGGTGCAGATGGAAAAATTAGATATGTTCATAGACGACCAGGTTCAACTAATTATGAATCTTTGGGAGATTTCGAAGACTGGGCAGTAGACACAGTTTTCGTCCCAACTTCAAATCCAAAAGATAAAAAAAATATCGAAAATTTAGAAGCACAAATAATATATTTGAAAAATCTTAAAACAGTCAAACCAGACACAATATATGTAAAAGGAAAAGATGGAATTTCTAGACCTGTACATAGAATATCTTTTGGTTCAGATAGTCGATATTATGGAGACTTCGAAGACTGGGCAGTAGACACAGTTTACGTCGCAACAAAAGATCCCAGAGATGAGAAAAAGATTAACAATCTAGAAGGACAATTAGCTTACTGGAAAAACATAAAATCAAAAACCCAAACAGACACAATCCAAGTTGAAGCCCCAGGCAAAGACGGACAAAACCGAAGATACACTGTTTGGAAAAATGATGATGGAGACTACACAGGAGACTTCGAAGACTGGGCAGTAGACACAGTTTTCGTCCCAACATCCAATGAAGCAATGAAAGATACTCTTAATTATTGGAAAGGTCTTTACAGAAATAAGAAAGGAGACCTCTATAAAAGTCAAATAAATTTAAACGGATTGAACTTAAAAGTAAATCCAAATACCAAAATATACAAAACCAATGGGGGAAAGTAAAAATGAATAAATTTGTAAAATATTTTTTATTGCCTGCTACAATTGCAGGAGTTGTATCTACAACAGCATGTAGTAAAAAAATAATCAACGCTGAAGAATTGAATAGAGGTTCAATCAACGCAAATGAGATTGTTTACTCTCCTTACGGAACATACATTTCAGCAAAATTAGAAGGTGTGGAACCAGATACATCCAAAGTTAATAACGATCCTATAAATAAAAATTTCAATAAATACGAATTAGATAATATTTATGGAGTTTATGAAAGAACTAAGAAAGATAAAGATGCATTAGAAAAATCTAAAAATGAATTAGAAGGCTTAACTACAAAACAACAAGCAAATTTAGATTCCCTAAATGAAGAAATTGAACAATTAGAAATTAAAACTCAAATTGCTTCAGAATTAACTCCTTTAGATTCAACACAAGCAAGCAATTATGATTTATATAATAACATTGTTAACAATTCAACATTATCCTATGTACATTCCAAAGATTTAAACACAGTGATGGCAAAACTACCTATTTTTTCATTAGGTAAATGGATAGATGTTAAAGGTGGTTTAGGATATACCTATAATGGTGCAGAAAATCAGTCTAGCAGTCGTTCTTCAACACCCCTAACTGAAACAGAAATTATTGGAATAAATGATTCATGGGTTGAAAGAGAACACAGCAATTATGAATTAACTCAAAAAAATTTCAACCTTGAAAATAATAATCCAACCGCATACATTGGAGTTTCTCTTGGAAGAAATGAAGGATTTAATGTAGAATTAGGATATTCAGTTACGTCTTTATCAGAGCAAGGATCCAAAGCAAAGTATTCTGTTGATGAAATTCAAGATAGAAATCCATTAACTGGAGAAATAATTTACACAGGAGATCCTGTTAGCGAATTATTATCTAAATCAACTGAAGCAAATCATTATATGACGGGTTCATTACATTTAATGGCACATTATAATGGTTGGGGATTCGGATTTAACTTAAGAAATGAAGAAGGCGCAGCTATAAACGGAAATTTAAAACCGGGTTTTGAAGCAACAATCCCAGTATATTTGTTAAATAAAGCATTATATCCAGCAGGAAAAGAAAAGGAAGCAAAAGAAGATTTAGAATCCAAAGTTGAAAAAAACAACTCAAATTAAGTGAGGTAACAAAATGAAATTAAATAAATTATTGTTTTCAATTTTGCTTTTATCATTATTAGTTTTATCACCAGTAATGGCTGAAAGTTTAGTTGATGCAGATTTAATTTGGCCAGCAGGAGTTGCGCCAAATATTCAACAAGGAGATATATTAGAAATAACTGCAAGATTATCTAATCACGGAGCAGACTACTTAAAAACTGTTGTTGAATTAAGAAGAATCGATGGACAACCAATAACTACAGTAACTTTAGGAAACTTAAGTTTAGACGTTATGATGGTTCCAGTTTATGAAAACAACAACATTTTAGATTTATTATTTGTTTACCCAATTAAAATTCCTACAACAAGCTTCACATATGCAGGAGACGCATTCGATCTTCCAGAAGCAGATTATAGTTTAACAATTAAAGGCTACGCATATAAAAATAATCAATTACATAGCCAAGATACAGATGTAAAATATGTCACAATAGATCCAAGAGATGTAACTTTACCAAATTTAATTGTGGATGTAAATTGCCAAGATGCAGTTCAACGTGGAGAAACATTGACTTGTGACGTACATGTAGAAGATGATTCCAACAACAACGTTGAAGGAGCTTTAGTTGAATTTCAATATGCGGAAAACACATGTACTACAAACACATTAGGTTATTGTCAAATAAACTATGTGATTCCTGATTTTTTTGTAGACGGAACATATAACGCAATATTTATTGCTACAAAAACAAATTACAATCCAGGAAGCGCAACAGAAACGTTTGAAGTTTATTCAACAATACCAACACCTTCATTACACATAACATCAGTATATTGTGATTCACCAGTTTATTTTGGAGAAGAAGCAATTTGCACTGCAGTTGTAGTTGATGATAGCAATGTAATTGTATCTGATGCTCAAGTTGAATTTAGTATTAATGCATACTCTTTAGGAGAAACACAATATTCCACAAATTATTTTGTTAATTATGTTGCAGATTTCATATCTGGTGAAGGAGATTATAATGTAAGAATTTCAGCAGATAAAGCAGGTTACAATGGAGACGTAGAATACGTTACAGTAACATTCTTAGAAACAAATCCAGAGTATAAAGATATGAACATTGTTTTAAATTGTAATGATTCAATACACATAAATGAAGAATTATTATGTAAAGCAACCGTTACAGAAACAACAACAAAAAAGTTTTTAGGATTAATTCCATACAAAGCTGAAATTCCTGTAGTTGGAGCAATTGTTCAATTTTCAATAAACAATACTGAAGACCCGTTCATAGTAACACAAACAATAACTGATGAAGATGGCGTTTCAACATTCAACAGAGAAATATTATTTATCCATGGATATATTCCAGGAAATTCCTATGCGGTTCAAGCAGTTGCATCCAAAGATAATTACAATCCTGCTTTCGCTACAGAAATTTTCAATATTTTAGATGGGGCAGCAAATGCAAGAATAAATTATCCTGAAGACCCGTACCAAGTTAATCAAATAGTTAAATTTGATGGATACCAATCAACAGGAATAGATGGTACTTACGACAGCATCGAATCTTGTAAATGGAATGTAGATGGAATGAAATCAGAACCATTACATTGTGACATTGAATATCAATTCAAAACAGAAGGAACATATTTAATTACATTATGGATAAAAGATCAATTTGGTTACGAAGATACAGATTCAGTTCAAGTAACCGTAATCAATGGTTCAATATTAACAGATCCAGTAGCATTAATTAGAGGTCCTGAAACATCTACAGTTGGATATAAAGTTCAATTCAGTGGTTCAGATTCATTCACCGCTATAGGACATCAAATAGTAAATTACATTTGGTCAATTACAGATCAAAATGATTTAGCTATAGTTGATAATTGGAATAATGGTGCAATTCTTCCACACACATTTGAAGAAACAGGAAATTATACTATAACATTAACAGTTGTAGATGACAGAGGATTACAAAATACAGCAATACATACAATAGCAATATCTGAAGCAATCCCACAACCAGTAGAAGGATTTTTAGATTTAGAATCAGGAATAAAAGTAATCTCTTTTAATTTATATGGTTTTGATGATGCCAAAGTTGGAGTGGGTGAAGATTTCCAAATTCGAGCAATAATTGAAAATGTTGCAGACAAAGAATTAGAAGGAGTTAGAATGTCATTCTATCTTCCAGAATTCGGAGTTAAATTCACTTCATCTGCACACGACATAGATGAAGGAGAAAGACAAGAATACACAATCAATGGCTATTTGCCTTATGATATACAACCAAATATATACTATCCTTTAATTGGTTTTTCAGATGACCATATTAGACGGATTAAAATAGGCTACATGGAAGTTGTAGAGGGTTAGAACGTAGTTTCTACTCCTAAATAGTAACGAAACGAAACATTTATAAATGATGTTCTGTTTGTGTTGCTTAAAGGTGGGGAAAAAATCATATTCCTCTCGGTGCAACGAAAGTTGTACAAACGATACAAAAAATAAACCATATATATGGGGGTTAAAAAAATGTTTGGAAAAAAATTAATGAGTGCTTTGGCACTAACAATATTGATGATGTCTTTATTCGGTGGCATTGTTGCTTCAGCAGATGTAGTTAACTTAGATGTTGCTTATGTTGAAATTAACGGTCACAAAGTAGAAGACAATGAAAGAATCGAAGTTCGTAGAGGCGAAACTTTAGATTTAGAAGTTAAAGTAGTTGCTCCTGAGGAAATTTTAGGAGAAGATAATTATGTTGAGAACGTACAAATACAATCTTTACTTGTTTACAAGTACAGTCAGTATGATGATTCCGTTCAAGATATGACAAAAACATTCAATTTACAATATGGAACTACAGCAATTAAAGATTTAAGTGTTCAAATTCCAGTTAGAATGGATGCAGAAGATGATATGTTATTACATTTAACAGTTTATGCAGATAACATGGCAGCATATAGTTTAACATATAGATTAGATATCCGTGGTGTTGATGATGACGCAGCTGTTGTTATTACAGAAGCATATATGAGTCCTTCTTCAGTTATGGCTGGACGAGGAACTAAAGTTACTGTTAAAGTTAAAAACTATGGTGATGAAGATTTAGACGACGTTACTTTAATAGCAAGAATTCCAGCTTTAAATTTACAAGACGTTGAAACTCTTGATGAATTAGAAGCCGACGAAAAAGAAACTTTCGAAAATCTAATACTAAGAATACCTGAAAACACAGTTCCGGGAGTATATGAAGTTATTTACACTCTAAAATTTGACGAGTATGAATCAACAACATATAAAGATACAATAACCGTTTTAGCAAGTGAAGTAGAAACTAGTGCATCATCTTCAAGTAAAAGTATGATTACAGTTCCAAGTACACAAACTATCGCAGCAGGAACTTCAGGAACAGCTTACCCTATCATGATTACAAACATGGGTAAAGATGCAAAAGCATACCAATTAACTGTTCAAGGAATGGACGCATGGGGAACTGCAAGATTTGATCCAGCATCAACTGTAGTTGTTCCAGCAGGACAAACTGTAACGGCATTTTTGTATGTTAGTGCAAACGAAGATGTTTCAGGAGAAAAAGTTTTCCAATTAACAGTAAATGATGGCGCTGAACAAGAACAAATTTCTTTAACCGCTAACATCGCTGAAAATGGAAGCGACTGGAGTGGTCTTAAAAAAGTATTAGAAGTTAGTTTAATTGTATTAGTAATAATCTTAATCATAATTGGCCTTGTTGTTGGTTTCAACAAATTAAAAGGATCAAATGATGAAGAAGACGACGAAGACAAAACGTACTACTAAGTTTTTTTTATTTTATTTTATTTTATTTTTTATTAAACGCAAACGTATCGTTGCACCCGAGTTCACATCCCTAAAAGGGATTTAACGTGTGGAGAAATTCCACATTTTTTATTTTATCAAGAAGGTTATGAACATGAAAGGAAAACTAATAACATACATCGGATTAATATCTTTGCTTTTATTTCTCTTACCTTCTTTAGTTAATGCAGAAATTATAGTTAATAGCCCAAACATAGATGTAATTTTCTTAGATGGTTCAGAACAATTTAAAATAGGTTTAGAATCAACAGAATTAAATTTATGTAAATGCACACCAACAATATCTTATTTTGTTATAAAAAATAATGGAAATTATCCATCTAAATATAGTTTTGAAACAAACTTAAACTATGTTTTCATTTCACAAAGTGAATTAACATTAAATCCTGCCGAATCAAAACAAATATTTATTTCATATTCCGTACCTTGTGACAAATTCTTTTCAGATACTTTAAAATTAAAAATAAATTCAATATATGGAGAATCAAAAATAGTTGAACAAAAATTAAATTTTAAAAATTGTCAAAATTTAATGTCCTCCTTCAATGAAAGTCAAATTTCAATATCTCCTTGTGAAAAACAAACTTTCGATTTACAAATAGTTAATGTAGGGGCTTTTAATGAAATATATAATATACATGCAAAAGGAGAATTAAAAGAATATATTTACACAAATTATCCAAGTTTTTCATTATCTTCAAAAGGTGTTGCAAATATAGAAATTGAATTAGACGCACCTTGTAATGTGTATGGAAATTATAGTTTAGATTTAGAAATAACTTCAAGACAATCTGGAAAAATAATCCAATTCACAAAACCCATAATTATAGAAAGAAATTATCCTTTTGAAGTATACTCCCAACCAGAATCAATCGATGCTTGCGCAGAATATACAACAGAAGCAAAATTAAATATCGAAAACTACAATTCATTTTCAAACGAATACATATTCAAAATAGATGCTCCAAAATTCGTAACATTTGATTTCCCTGAAGTTGAAGGCGAAGGAGTTGCAAACTCAATAGTATTGTCCGAAAACTCAAAAACTTTAATCCCGATAAAAATTAATGCAAATAAAAAACAAATAGGAACATATAACCTAGAAATAATTACAAAATCTCTTAACGGAGAAATAGAAAAAACAACAAACATTCCTTTAGAAGTTAAAAATTGTTACGATTTCGAATTAAACATTCCTCAAAATAAAATTCACTTATGTGGTGGAGATGATTTCACACAACTAATAAATGTTAACAACAAAGGAACAGAAGATACAATTGTTGGACTAGTATATGCTAATGGACCTAACTTTGGATCATTAGAATCAGAAGAAATATTTTTAGAAGCAAACGGAATACAAACCAACACATCAATAAATTTTAATGACATAACTAATGAAAATTCAAAAATAGATGTAGAAGTCGCATTATATCATAACACTCAATTTCAAACATCCGATTGGATAACATTAAACATATACGATACTAACAAATGCTATAATGTAGTTTCTAAAAACAACAACATTAAATTAAATCCGGAAGAAAATTCATTCCAATTAATCATCCAAAACAAAGGATTAAGAGATGGAGAATACAGATTAGATTTAATTGATGCACCTGAATTTTTACATTTAACTCAATCAACACTTTCATTAAACTGGAGCGATAAAGCATACATAGATGTAACGATCGACCAAGAAGAATTACAAAATTACATAGATGAAAATAACAACGGTTCAAGAATAGGTGTGGCTATTTGGCCAACATTATTAATAACACATGAAGGAACCACTACAATATTTTCAAATTCAATGGAGATACGATTTGTAGATTATTCTTTTTTCAAATACTTTGTAGATTACATATATTCATTATCTACATGCACATTGATGTTATACTCATTATCGCTTTTAACACTAATTGCTTTAATTTATTTAATCTTTAAACTAATTTTCAAAACAAAAAAAGATTACAAATTCAAACCAAAAAAACCATTACTTCTTTTCTCAATCGCAGCAATAGTTATTTGGGCAATCCTAGTAGTAAGTATTTTTTCAATCCCATTCAACCTCCCATTAAAATGGGATTCACAAGATGCAATACACACATATCAAAACAAAATAGAAACATTAGATATGACTGATTACTTTTATGACGAAGATGGAGATATAGTTGAATACAGCGTTGAATTCATAGAAAATGAAGATGATTTAGACTACAAATTTAATCAAACCATCTTAACATTAATCCCCGAAGAAAATTTCGTAGGAAACATAACATTCACATTATCCGCAGAAGATTCCTATGGTGAAAAAGCAGAAAGTACAGAAATAATATTACAAGTTTATGAAACTAAAACATATCAAACGTACAATGAATTATACAAAGCATATTGCCCATACATGAATTGGATTTTATTAATACTTTTCTTAGCATTTGTTTTCTTTGGAACTGCATATAGAAAATTAACTAAAGCAGAACTACAGGCTATCGAACGAAAAAGAAAAGCAGAAGAAAGAAGAATTGAACGAGAAAAATTAAAAGCTATAAAAGAAAAACAAAAAGCAAAACTGCTTAAAGCAAAATCTTCTAAAACTAAAAAACGGTAAATAATTTAATTTAATTTTTTCTTCAACCAAGAAATCTCATCATCACTCAAATCAAGTTCTTCAACTAATCTCTTATCATTAACCAACGCATTCAAAAGATCAGGATAAATTAACTTTAAAGCCTTCTTATAAGAAACATGCATCTTAGCAGCAATTTTTTCAACAATAACTTTACGCTTAGCAAAAGACATATTCGCTTGCCAATAACGTAGAATTCTAGTCGGTTCTTTATATTTTGGTGGAACAGAATATTTAGCCTTTTTAGCCAAAGCAATTCCCGCACTCAACAATTCATAACAATAAACATAGAATCTATAATACTGCCACCTATTAATTCTGCCAAAAAATCTATTAGCCAACGCCAAATTTTCAAAACCCTTCTCTAGATCTTCAATCTCCAAATATTCTCTAGGCAGATTCTCATCTAACCACAAAAAGATTTTATCCAAATCTTCATTTATGTCATCATAAGCTCCTCTAAAAATATCTTTATTTGTAGACTTAAAAACCCGTATTAATGCATCGTTCATAGAAGGAGTTCTTCTTCTTTCAGAAACTTCAACATCTTCCAATTTAGATTCAGACAAAACAAAACAAAACAAATCATTTAACGCAGCTCTAGCATCCCCGCCACACTCCAAAGATATTTTTTTAACTATTTTTTCATCTAATTTTAAATTTTCTTTTTCCAAAACATTTTCTAAAATAATTTCAACACTTCGCGCATCCAAAAGAGAAAATTCAACTAATTTACAAACCTTCTTTACAGGTGAGAGTTTACTATTGAAAACATTTAAACCCGTCACAACAATTGGAAATTTAGACTTCTGAATATATTTTGCAATAACAGAAGCAGCACCCCTATCTTTCATTCCAGAAAGACCATCAACCTCGTCCAACAAAATTATTTTTTTAGGATTAAACAGACTCATTTGACCAGTTACTTTAGATAAAAATTCTTCAATCTGTCCTTGATTACGAGAATCGCTGGCATTAAGTTCTAACAATTCAATATTATGTTCCTTTGCAAAGGCATAAATTGACGAAGTTTTACCTACGCCATAAGGACCATATAAAAATAAACCTTTTCCTGTTTTAAAATCCAACAAAAATTCATCTATCTTATTTATCGCATCCTCTTGACCAACAATTTGACTTAATTTTTCCGGTTTTGAAGCAAAAAAAGGATTCATAAACTAAGATAAACTAACAACTATAAAAAAGTAACTCTTCCGATTAAAAAACCCTATAGGTGAAATTTATAAATGAATCTCTTTTTATAATAACATAATGATATTAGGCATCGTAGGAAAACCAAGCGTAGGTAAAAGCACATTTTTCAAAGCAGCAACTTTAGCAGAAGTGGAAATAGCTAATTATCCATTTACAACAATAAAACCGAATCACGCAGTAGGCTTTGTTAAAATAAACGATGTAGCAAGAGAGTTTGGAAAAGTAGCGAATCCTCGAATAGGTTATGTACAAGAAAAATATAGATTCGTAGCAGTTGACCTTTTAGACGTAGCAGGATTAGTTCCAGATGCACATAAAGGAGAAGGAATGGGTGCACAATTTCTAAATGATTTAAACCAAGCAGATGCATTAATACATGTAATTGATGCAAGCGGTTCAGTAAATCAAAAAGGAGAAGTTGTTGAAACAGGAAGTTACGATCCTGCAAACGATATAAAATTTTTAGAAGTAGAGTTAGATTATTGGTATTTAGAAATAATGACGAAAGGCTGGGAAAAATTTGCAAGAACAATACAACAAGAAGGAAAGGAAATCCATAAAGCTCTAGGAAAACAATTAAGTGGTTTAGGTGTTGATGAGTATATGGCTCAAGAAGCAATAAGAAAATTAAAATTAGATACTATTGCTGCAAAAAATTGGACTGAAGAACAAATGTATTCTTTAGCAAGAGAATTAAGAACAAAAACAAAACCCATGTTAATCGCTGCAAACAAATGTGATCATCCAAAAGGCAAAGAAAATTATAAAAAACTTAAAGAACAATTTCCTAATTACTTAATCGTTCCTTGTTCAGCAGAAGCAGAATTAGCTCTTAGAGAAGCTTCAAAAAAAGAATTAATTAACTATATCCCTGGTGAAAAACAATTTACAATCACCGAAAAAGGAGAATCAGAATTGTCACAAAACCAAAAAAATGCCTTAGAATTCATTCAAAAAAATATTTTAAATATTTTTGAAGAAGGAACAGGAATACAAAAAGTGTTAAACGCAGTAGTTTTTGATTTGTTAAAATACAAAGCAATTCATCCAGGAGGTGTTGGAAAATTAGAAGACAAAGACGGAAATGTTATTCCTGATTGTTTTTTAATGCCTGTAAAAGCAACTGCGTTGGATTTTGCATTTAAATTACACACAGATTTTGGTAAGAATTTCATAAAAGCTATTGATGTCAAAACTAAACTTCCTATAGGTAAGGATAACATATTGAAACATTTAGACATAGTTGAGATTATGTCTTCGAAATAAATTATCGATTAAAATAATGATCCTATAACGAAAGATATTTAAATACAAACATAACAAAACAATATAAAAAGGTGGTTTACATAGAACAAAAATTTGATTTTAACAAGGATTTGGACTCTTATTTGAATAAGAGATTAAATAAAAAATCTTCAAATAGTTTTTTTAAAGCGGTTGAAAGTTTAATCCCTTCCTCAAAAGGAAAATCCAAAAAAACAAATAATGAAAGCAATCCTTCAAAACTAAAAAAATCATTTTTATCTGCAATTTTTAAAAAATTCTCCTTTTCAAGACCCACTAATTACGATAATTTTGAAAATTATGAAGATGAAGAAGAAATAGTTGAAATCGAAGAAGAACTCGAAACAGTTGATGAGGCAGTAGAAGAACTAGAAGAACAAAGAGAAGGTTTATTGCGAAGATTATTCAAATCATTATTCGGTACTAAATCCAAATCAATAGAAGAAGATATTGATGAAGACTTGGTTGCACAACAAATGCCATCTCTTGAAGAAGAAACCAAAGAAGAAACCAAAAAAGTATTAAAAGCGCTTCATAGATGGATAAGTAAATTATCTCCAGAACACATAGAGGCATTTAGACGTTCACAAGATTTTGTTGACTACAAAGAGTTATTGGATAAATACGGCATTTTAAAGAAAGATTAATCTAAAAACTAAATGCTTATAAATTGTTTTTATATTCTATTAATTAAATTATGTTCTTTGGGGGCATAGTATAACCTGGCTAGAATAGCCGGCTCCAGTTTTGGAGCGATGAGTTGCAGAAATCTGTAACGATGATTATTTGGTTTCAGTCTGTTGAAGCTTACGCTTCATAGAAGATACCGGCTGATTTGGGTTCGAATCCCAATGCTCCCACTTTTTTAATTCTATCTGAGATGTATTTTATAGTTGAGGGGATTCGAACATACTCAAAAATAAACTATTTTTGGCACCACTCGTCTCTTTGTTCCTCATGGTCTTCAGAATCAAAGATTCTTCGAGTTACTCATTTCATTCGTAACAATCCCAATGCCCCCATTCAATTCTTTCTTCAAACTTTATTTTTAATTAATTAAAGAAATAAGAAAAATAAAAAAATAATTTACTGTAAACTTTCTGGAGTTAAAATCTGAGTTTTACCTGTTGCAGTTAATTTTGAACTCATGCCAACCAAATAATTAACATTGCTTTTTTCACTAATATCAAATAGACTCTTTTCAACATTACCATCAAAAACAACCGCATAAATTGTATTAGCCAAACTCTTAATAGTATTTTCTAGTTCACTAACTGGAATTTTACCAAGTATGCTTAGTTTTTTGTCCAAAATATATGCACCACGTGATCCAATTAAATCCTCTAACATTTTGTTGAAAGTTTCTTTTTCTGCATCTGTTGGTCCACTACGTCTTCCGTTAGAAGGCGCAGGCTTATTTAGAACAGTAGTTGTTCGAGTAGTAGTAGTTGTTCTTTTTTTATCGTTACTAGAATGGCTTCTAGAATTTAACGAATTCATATTATTTTGATGACTACTAGGTCGATTCGCATGCTCTGCTTGTTCTAAAACCGCTTGTTCAACATTAATTTTTGCTCGCAATGCCTTATGTATTTCTTTTTTCTGAAGTTCTTCAACTTCTTTACCATCAGGAGCTTTTGTAACATAATCAATTTCAGTACTAGAAATTAATTCTTTTATGATTAAATCGCCACCCCTGTCTCCATCAACAAAAACAGTTACAGTTTTTTCCTTACATAAATCAATCACAGTCTTAGGAATGCCTGTTCCACCAACAGCAATCGCATTTTTGAAACCATATTTTAATAGATTTAAAACATCTGCTCTACCTTCTACAACAATAATTTCATCAGAATCATCTATTGCAGGACCTGCAGAAAGTTTTTCTTTACCATATTCTCTTATTTCCATTACACGAACAGAATGTGCAACTTCATCTGCCAATTCCTGTGAATCAGGCATAACTCCATCAATAAGTTCTCTAAGTAAAGCTTTTGCTCTATCAATAACGAATTTTCTTTTTGAAATTCTAACATCTTCAATATTAGTAACTGCAATTTTCGCATTACATGGACCAATTCTTTGAATAATCTCTAAAGCTGCTGCAATTATTGCAGTTTCTGCTTTATCTAATGAACTGGGGATAATTATTTCCCCTGTTGTTTTACCACTTTTTACTTCACTATTAACTTCAATACGTCCTATTCTTCCTGATTTTTGTAGTTCTCTTAATTCTAAATCTTCGCCAAGTAAACCTTCAGTTTGACCGAAGATTGCTCCTATTACGTCAGGTTTATCTACAACGCCTTCAATTTGAATAGTTGAATGAATTATATATTTCGATGAAATTTGTGCTATTTTTGCCATTTTATTTACCTCTTATTTAAACATCAAGCACAAGTTTGAAAATTGAAAATTTTCTTTATTTGTGCTATTTTTGCCATTTTATTTACCTCAATTTTTTTTAAAATTGAGATGATGAACGTTGAGTTCTTCACCTCTTATTTTAAATTTATTTTTAAATCATTGCTTACTAATAGCTTAGAAAAATTCACAATCTAATCTGGTCCAAAGTATCAAACAATACTTAATCCGCAAGTTCTAAATTTACTTTTGGTTCCATTTTATTTCGCAACAAATAATTGTTGTGTGATATGACTTTCGTCATTTTGTGATTTTTATCTATGCTAAACATATAACTTCGTTATATTTCAATATTTAAAGTCTTATTTTGCTTTGAAATACTGTTTCAAGGGTTTAGCCCCTAACCATATTTAATATGGGTTTAAATACGCTATAAAGCGTTAGTGATCAATGAATTTAATATGTGTTCCCGAAGGAACTGTTGCCCATACACTAACTCCTGAGTTCCTAGTTCGACTTTCGTCTTTAACTCCCGCAGGTATCTCTCGTGTTAGGCTGTTGTATGTAAGAGTGCCCGAATGATCATAGCAGAGGTTAACTTAACCCGCTCTACCGGAACCCATTTACACAGCAATAATCATAAAACCCATCCAGTATATAAATCTATCGATTTACAACCTTTCAGTGACAACAAAATAAAAATAATCGAAACGCTTCTAAAAACATTATAATTTGCATCCAGTTAATTTAGCCAATTCTTCATGACTTTGTCTTCCCATATACTTTTCTCCGTTTATAATCCACGTAGGAAATCCTGTAATGCCTGCTTCAGAACAAAGTTCAACCTGTGAATTAGGTCCATTTTGATCACATTCAACATAAGGAATTAATTCTGCACTTTCTCCAAAACCTTCTTTTTGCGTATTACAATGAGAGCACCAATAAGCGCCATAAAATTTAGCACCTGATTCAGTTAAACAATTAGCAAAACTAGCTAAATCTTTTTCACCTGTTAGATTTGTTTCCTCATACAAATCATTTATGCCAGTTATAGGAACTAAAAATTTTATCTCTGATTGTTCTTTTAACTCAACAACATAAGAATCATAAACTGCTTTAGCTTTTTCTTGCATTAATACTCTTTCTACAACATCGTAAACAGTTATTTCAGTTCCTTCATATGCAAGTTCATCAAGTTCAAAAATAGTTCCATTTTCATCTTTAATAAAGGCATCTTGATTGGATTCATAATAGCTTTGAATTTCTTCATCACTAACTTCTAAGTCAGTCAAAACATAATTATCAAATAAACTTGCTAATTCTAATTTTTCCCTATATATTTGCTCCAAAGTTTCAATACTGCTACCTTGAGCCTCTAAAATCTCTTCAAATTGTGCCAAAGTCATATTGGCTTGAGATAATTCGAATTCCATATATTCAGCGACTTCTTCATCACTTACAGTTATATTATTTTCTTCAACCTTCTGCATAAGCAATCTTTGCGAAACTAGTTCATCTAAAACAACATCTCTTGTAACTTGTCCTTTAACATCAATAGGTAAAGAATTCCACAACTCATCTAATTGAGATTGGTAGATTATTTCTCCATTAACCTCAACAAGAGCCAAATCAGAACCTTTACTCTCCGGATAGAAATAATATATTCCGCCAATAATTAAAATTAAAACAAGTACTATCACTGGAAAAATCCAACCATTTGTTTTTTCCTTAGATTTATGAACTATTTTTGCAACCTTTTTCTTTGTTTTCAAAGAACGCTTTTTTTCTTTTTTTTCCAAAATTGGAGTTTTATTTTCTTTAGTTTTTTTAACCATTTTATATCCTCACATTTTAAATTTATAAATTTGATTTATTGCCTCACTTCAATATAAATTATGAAATGTCTTTCTTTTTTAAAAGTTACCTATTTGAAGTAATTTTAGAATATATTTAAGCAAACTATTTAAATAAAAAGAAACTAAACAAAACATGCAAGAAATAGTTGTGGGACGAAGTAAGAGCGATTTAGAGAAATACGGTTTAAAAGGAACGGTTCTATTAGGAAAACATTACATCACTATGGGTCAAACAACTGCCCTTTCAAATAAAATTTATTTAGACGTAGCAGGGGCACACGTAGTTTTTGTTTGCGGCAAGAGAGGGTCAGGAAAATCTTACACCCTCGGAACAATCGCAGAAGGATTTCATTTATTAGATGAAGTAACTAAAAAAAATCTATCAGTAATTATCTTAGACACCATGGGAATTTATTGGACCATGAAATATCCTAACCATCAAGATAAACTCCTATTAGAAGAATGGGGATTAAAACCCGAATCAATACCCATCAAAATATTCACACCAGAAAAATATTATTTAGAATACAAAAAATCAGGCATCCCGACTGACGCACCATTCACACTTTCACCCACAGAAATAGATTCAGATGATTGGTGCAACGCGTTCAGAGTTGATAAGTTTTCTCAAGAAGGAATTTTAATATCAGATATAATTTTAGAAATACAAAAATCTATGCCAAAATATAAAATACAAGACATAATTGATGCAATAAAAAAAGATCCTGACGCACCACAATCGTTAAAAGAATCAGTAGTTTCAATGTTTAAAATGGCAAATAATTGGGGTGTTTTCTCAGAACACGGTACTCAGCTTTCAGAACTGAGTCGCGGTGGACAAATTTCAGTATTAGATGTTTCATGTTATGCCACTATGCCAGGTGGTTGGGATATAAAAGCATTAATGGTTGGATTAATAGGACAAAGATTATTTGTAAATAGAATGGAAGCTAGAAAGGACGAAGAATTTGAATCGGTAACAAGCGCTACAAACTTTTTTTCAACAGAAAAACCTCAAACACAAGACATGCCTTTAGTATGGTTAATAATAGATGAAGCACACGAATTTTTACCAAATCAAGGAAAAGTCGCTTCAACAAATGCATTAGTAACTATATTAAGAGAAGGAAGACAACCAGGAATTTCATTAATTTTAGCAACTCAACAACCAGGAAAAATTCATACAGATGTCATGACTCAATCAGATGTCGTTTTATCTCACAGAATAACTGCAAAAATAGATGTAGATGCCTTAGGACTTTTAATGCAATCATATATGCGAACAGGTTTAGTGGGTGAATTAGATAAATTACCTCGGGTTCAAGGATCCGCCGTTTTATTCGATGATCAAAATGAGAAAATGTATCCTATGAGAGTAAAACCAAGATTTACATGGCATGGTGGTTCAAGTCCAAACGCAATTTCACAAGAGAAAAAAAATAAAGAAGAAGATTTAATTTAATTCTTAAATATTTCTTTAACAACTTTTAACGCAATTTCTTTTTTATTAGGATAAGTCGCCAATTTTATTTTTATATGCACACAATTTCCACTATCCGTTAAAACAAAATTTCCTTTCTGCAATTCATCTAAATCTAAGCGAATAAATAAATTGCAATTTTCATCAACACGATTTTCTTGTTCAGCAATCAAAGAACAAACATCAGTGCCCAATTCATTTTTTAATTTATCTAAAAATAAATTTATGTGTTTTTCTTTACTCAAAGAAAGCTCAACTTTAATTAAATCGCACCCATCCACAATTTTAGAAAGTTCACCTCTGACTTTCAAAGCATCTTTTAAAGCAATATCTTCAATGGAAAATTCAATTTTTTCCTTTTTTAAAAGATCTTTTTCAACATTTTCTTCAAAAATGAACAAAACTTCATCTGGCAAAATCGGACTCAAAAGTAGTTTAAGTTTATCGTCGTTAAATGCCTCCTTATTCAAAATTAACCTAAAATTAACGCTATGTGCAAATTTCATAAAAAGAGGCAAATTTCGCTATATTTAAATACTCTTTTTTATTTCAATACCTTATGACAAGAGATTCTGTAGATGTGGATTCATTTTCATACGAGTCAAACGTAGTGGATTTAGAAAGAGAAAACCACTTTTTAAGAGAAACTGTATCGCAATTAAAACAAGAAATGGATAGATACAGAATGCCTGCTTTATTAGTTGCAGAAGTAATTGAAATTGTTAGCGACTCAACAGCGATAATTGCTATGCCTAACGGAAATAAATTTCTAGTTAATAGAGCGGAATCCGTTCCAGGACTAAAACCAGCAGATAGCGTATTAGTCGAACAAAAAAACCTCACAATCATAGATAAAATTTCTTCAAATAGAAAATTCAATGTAGAGCAATTTGTAATAGTTGAAAAACCAACAATATCTTGGAAAGATATAGGAGGATTAACTGAAGAAATAGAGCTAATGAAAGAAGTAGTTGAACTTCCACTTCAAAAACCAGAATTATTTAAAAAAGTGGGAATTGAACCCCCCAAAGGAATATTATTGCACGGTCCACCTGGAACAGGAAAGACATTATTAGCAAAAGCAGTAGCTAAAAGCACAAATTCCACATTCATACAAGTGGTAGGAAGCGAATTAGTACAAAAATTCATAGGAGAAGGAGCAAAACTAGTAAAAGACATATTTGATCTTGCAAGACATAAAGCTCCCTCAATAATATTTATAGATGAATTAGATTCCTTGGCTTCAAAAAGAATAGAAATCGGAACAAGTGGAGAACGAGAAGTACAAAGAACATTCATGCAATTATTGTCCGAAATAGATGGATTTAAACCATTAGCTAATGTTAAGATAATCGGTTGTACGAATAGAAAAGATATTTTAGATCCAGCAATATTACGTCCAGGTAGACTAGATAGACACATAGAAGTAGGAGCTCCAACTGAAGAAGGAGTAGAACAAATTCTTAAAATTCATACAAAGAAAATGACTTTGGCTAAAAACATAAAATTGAAAACATTGGCTAAAAAATTCTTAGGCATGGCAGGAGCAGAATTAAAATCCGTTTGCACAGAAGCAGGTTATGCAGCGATAAGAGCCAATAGGACAGAGATTAAATTAGATGACTTCTTAACAGCTTACGAAAGAGTTCTAAGAGAAGAAGGACAAGATAACGGCCACATAGGTATGTTCGGATAAAAAACAGAAGTGCCGCATTCTGCATTCAGGTTTACAGTCTCTAGTTATTCTATTTGCTGTTCTGCATTCTGAATTCAGCAAGCCGAGAAAATGGCACACATTCTCTAGTTA
>CAZCGV010000002.1:0-10392 GCA_964498515.1 uncultured Methanosarcinales archaeon | reverse complement strand
AGAAAATGGCACACATTCTCTAGTTACATCCGTTAATCACTAGCCGAAGCTTCATTGGGTGTTCACTCGATCATAATGTGTGCAATATGAGGGAAATCTCTTCTTATTTAAATACCTTCTACTAAATGGTGTTACTTAAGAGTAGTTACAAAACGAAAGGTTTATAAATAGAAAAGCATTAATAAATCTACAATGGGTAGCTTTGAGGAATATGTGAAACGAGAGCATATGTTGAGAGAAGGATCTTTAGTTTATAGAATAGAACATAACTTACCTTGTGACAACATAGGAAATGAAACTCTTGCTAAATTAACTGATTCTCAATTTGAAACCATTCAAGCGATAGAAAGAAACAAATATGAACAAAGAAAAGTATTTGTTAAAAATGTAACTGATAAAATTAAAAAATTAATCAATTATGATTGAATGCCATTTGTTTTTGTTCATATTTCTTTTCTTCAGATTCCGCTTTAACCAAAACTTCATTTATTCGTTCTTTTAAAGCTATGAGAAATGTGATTAATTTGTTTTTTTCAGAAATTAAATTATGGACTCTTTTGTTCGCAAAATCATAAAATGGCCCATTGTAAAAGGGAATACGAAGACATCCATCAATTTTGTTGAAATATACACTCAAGTTATTATCGATTATTTCAGTTTTATAGGTTTTTCTGATTTTATCAAAGCGAGGTTTTAAATTTTCTGCTCTGTTATTTTTAAAATATTTTTCTTTTAATGCAGTTAGATTTGATATGAAATATGAATTTACTAGAGCAAGATCTTTTTCGATCAAACCAAAATTATTTTTTAAATTAAATTTGTCAAATTCTTTTTTTATTTTTTCAATGTTTGTAATCAAATTATTTATTTCACTCTTTGTTTCACGCGTACGTATATTTTTCCAAGGATCTAACTCCTCACCATTTATTAAATTGCAATGTGTTCCCTTAAACATTCCAAAAAAAATATCTAAAGATTCTTTTAAATTAAACGAACAAGTTCTAGAATTTTTTTCAAGTTTATTTATTTCACTCATCAACAAGTTCGAATTTTCTTTTTTTAAGGCTAATTTTTTAAATAATTCAATAATAAGTTTTTCATCATTCCTATATTCGATTAATAACTTTTCTTCAGATTTAAGTATTTGGGAATATAATTCTTTTATGTTTTTAATAGATTCTTTACTCATTTTAACTAAATCATAAAGATCTTCGTCTCGAATATGGTCCTCTTCGAATTTAGCAACATAATACTTAAGTTCAGGTTTTCCAAAAAGTCTATTAATAAATCCCATAATTCACCATTATAATTTTAAAAATAAAAAAAATAAAAACTAATTATTTGCTCCAGTGTCTTTAACAATTACAGATTTTGAAATTTGTTCATTATATCTGTAATATAGATTAACATTTAAGTTTTCAAGATAAACATTATCTTCTCCTTCTTCGCCAGTAATTCTACAAGTTATTGCTTGAGGAGATTCCTTAAAAACAGTCATAACTTTTTCCAAACCATCTGGACCTTGTGTGAATCCAGTACATTCAAGTAAAGCAGTACTTTGTTCAGGCAAAGAAACAACAACTTTTATCTTATCTTTATCTGTGTTAGAGTCACAACCATTTTCATTTTCGAAAAGATAAATGTCACCAAAACCAATTCTAGCAATATCAAATAAAATACTTATTTTACTTCCGCCAGAAGGACTTTGTCTCATGTTCTGAACTTTAACTGGTCCTGCAGAATTTTGAGTTTCTTGATTTGCACTAACCATACATATTTTCTGATCATTTTCATCAACCAATGCTTTGTTAACATCATCAGCAACACAAATTCTTGTTGAAGATTTAGTTCCATAATCATAACAAATGTCAACCATAAAATTTACAGGAAGATCTCCTTGAATATCTGACTTATAACTTAAACCTTCAAAAGCAAGCATATTAAAATCTCCTTTCAAAATAGTTCCGTCAATATTCTTTCTAGATCCTTTCAAATCTTCTTCTAAATATTTAATTAAATCAGCATTAGTCAAACCATAATATTCAGGTTTAATTCCTTTTAATTCTAGTTTTAAATAATCACCATCTGTTTCTGCATCAATGTCATATTCACCATCATTAGTTAATTTAACACCAATAGCAAATTCATTTCCATTATCTGAAATCGCACCTGGAATATCTGAAGGCATACCTGGCATAAATTCAAAAGTAATTCCACTATCTCCACCAACAAATGGTTTGTAAACTGGAGTGTTCGTAGTTGGAGTATCTCCTCCACCACATGCACTGAATAAAAGCATTAAAGCAACCAGCGCCATTATAATAATTTTGTTTTGTTTCATATTAATTACCTCGCATTAAACACGTTTTATTTGAACATTAGCTTGAGATGTTTCTTGATAACCATATCCAAGCTCAATAACCAAAGGAGTTTCATAAGCTGTTTTCACAGATTGATAATCTATGTTATAGATACACCTTATATTTCTAATACCGTTAACTAACTCGATAGGGGTCATTCTATCAGGAGTACATTGAAGTTGTTGTTCTCCAATTCTCGCATCTAAAATATAAACTTTATTTAACTCTTTTCTTGTCAAAGTTCCAGGACCATAAGGACCACAAAGATTCATTTGACCCATATCAAAAATTTGACCTCGTCCCATATTTTTTATCTCTATATCAAAAATAACTTTATTTTTAGTAGGTTCAGGTTCAATTTTAGTAATTGCTACAGGTGCTCCTTGACCATCGGTTCTAGTTATAGTTGTACTTCTACAAACTTTAGGTCGATCTTCAAATGGAGCAGGATCAATACACACCATTTCATTAGCAAAAGTTGTATAAAGATAACAATTAGTTAATAAAAATGGAACTTTATCCAACTTATCCAATCCTTCAGGCCAATTCTCAACTTTAACTTCAAAAGCCTCAGTCGTCATTTCACCACCAGGATAATCAAGAGTATTTGGTCTTAAAAGATATTCTCGTCCATTATACCATGAAAACGACATACCCGACATAATAACTAATAAACCAGTACCGTGATTTAAATATTTAATATCAAAATCGTCACCAATTTTTAATCCAAAAGAAGCACCATCTCCATTTCTAGTGATATCCAAACCAACACCTTCTAACCAAGGCGTTTTTGTCAATTCACCTATATCTCTAATTGATGTTTCCCAATTAGTATCATCGTAATAAGTTCCAGAGACTCCAGAATCAACACAATCAATTGCGCCACTCACACCTTTCCAGAAATTTCCACCTTCACCAAAATAATCTTCTAAATTACCGCCAGCAAAAAGATTTTGATTAAATCCTAAACTAACACCACAATTATTCCAATTACCAGATGTTTTTTGAATATCTATTCCGGTGATTTTAATCATACTAGGATCATAACCCGAAAGATAAACTCCTCCTTTAGTGAATGAAGAACCTTGATTATGTATATCTACAAAAATATCGAAAATATTATCATCAGGACTACTTTCATAATAATATAGCCTTGATGGTGGAGATCCGGTTTGAAATTTGGCTTCTACGCCTGCAGTTCCAACATAATAATCTCTTTGAGAACCTATGCCTCCAGAACTACCTCCACAAGCAGTCAAAATTAAACTAACCAGCAAAATTGCAATAATTATTGTTTTTTTCATTTTCTCTTCACCATTTTTATCATTAAACTTCTATTTTAATCTTGTGTTTTGACCATCTTGCCAAATTTCAAGATTATCTATTTTTTTAAGACCTAATTTGTCTTCAGCTTTAATACAAACATATTTGAAATATTCGCCTTCTGAATCTTTATCAACATCAACTTCAAATATTGGAGGCCATAAAGCATCTGAAATACCATATTTACTTTCAGTTGTGGACCAACCATCATCAGTACAAGTTTTTGAGTCACTAGTAAATTTATAATAACTAATAGGAACCCCTGCATCGTTTGTTTTAGTTCCACAATATCGCATCATATCTGGATATCTGTTCAAACTTCCAAATACTCGGCTTCCTTCAGTTGTAACTTGATCATTAATATCTAAAACTCCCCACATAATCTTATCTGGCGTACTAGTTTGTAAATAAATTTTTTCCTCATTATTAGACGTATATTCAGTAATTATTTTAGGTTCTTTATTATTATCTCCAATAGCACAACTAGGTGCTCCACAATAAGTAGTTGGAGGACATAAACCAGGCCTAGTTATACAATTATAATCATCATAATATCGTATAGTTTCTTCCTTACCATCGTCATTAATAATGGTTTTACTTTTAGATGAAACATATTTATTTGCTTCAATACATTGATCATAAGAATAAACACATGCAAAACCAGTTTTCACAAGAGTTTGATCTTGTTCTGATTCACTTATTGAATCTTGATCACCCGGCATGGAAACATAATAATCACAAAGATTAATACAGTCTCCCGCATCATTAAGCGGCAATTGCCAAGATTGACAACGATTCACATTTCTATTTTCATCAATAAATGCTAAATCCGTTTTTCTTTGAACAGTAAATGGTTTAGAATACATTTGACTATAAGTATATTGTAATTCAATTTCAAGAGTAGTTAAAAAATTAGAAGTACTCAAAGTAATTTCATTAGTATCAAATCTACAAGTAGCAGTTCCAACACCACCTTTTAAAATAATTTCTTTGGGTTCACAAATCAAATCTTCGCCGCTCATTTTTGCAGTCATATTAAGAACATTTAATCTTGCATCCCCGCTACAAACAAATAAATCTCCTTCACTTTGAAGTTTCCATTCTTTTGCAATTCCTTTAGCAACATTTTCAACAGTAATTGTAAATTGAGGTTCAACAAAATTTCCATAAGGAATCATTTTAGGTTCGATTTTGGTAATAGCAACAGGTGCTCCTTGACCATCTGAAAAAGTCATAGTCTCTGCACTACAAACTTGCTTTCTTAAACCTCTATCCCCGATATCTGTATCAACACAAACTTGTTTTACAAATTGAGTTTTATAGGGATAACAAACTTCAGCAAATAAAGAAGTTTTTGAAGTTTCAAAGTTTCCTTTAATTTCATTAGTTGTTCCCCTACCAAGCATAATTGTATCGTAGTTTCCATCAGGATAAACATATCCTTTACCTTCTAATTGAGATAAATAATTATTATTTTCTAAATTTTTAATTATGGATGATTGTTGAGAATCGTATTTCAAATCAATCTTAGAAGCCAAACTTCCATTTAATGTAAACGCACCCTTGTTAGATAAAGTAGCATGAATTTGAAATGTTTCGCCATCATACATTAAAAAAGGAGGTGCTTGAGGAACAAATTCTAAAACCAGTCCTTCTTTACCTGTATGATAATTAGTATATATGTCGCCACCCTTTGCTTTAAGATTGCAACCAGATAAAAACAAAATTCCAAGAACTAATAAAATCATAAAAAATTTCCCAATATTATTTTTTTTAATCATATTACCTTTACCAACGTAGATGATTCCATACTATAATCGTATGAAATCGAAACTAAAATAGTATTCATCGAAAAAAATGTACTTGGTACAAATTCATTAACATAATTTTTATCAACAATTAATTCACAATTGAAATCCACATAAGTACTTCCTTTTATATTAACTCCATCAACAGTTAATATTTGTCGATTACCTTCTTCTTTAACTTCAATATTTTTTGCATCATCAATATTCGAACATTTAAATTCTAAACCTCTAGGAGAATCAATTTTAATGCCGGTTATTCTTGCAACTTTGCCCAAAGTTTGTGAATCTTTAGCACTCAAATAAGGTTGTAATTGAAAAATTAATTTTAATGGCTCAACAGAAGTTTTGTTAATAACAATAGGCATTTTCAAAACTTGTTTTCCATTATTCATCGTGTTGCTGACTCCAATAACGACTGGACCTGCATCCGTACGTGCTTTCTGAGTTCCACCAACAAATTCTTCTAAATCAACTTTATTTTCAACAAAACTAGTTGAAGTAATGTGGTCTGCAAATTCTTTAGACATTATTTTTAAAGGAATATCAACTGTAGATGTATAAGGATATACCGTTGTGAAATCAACTTTGTGGCTTCCTTTCTTAAGATCTTTTAAATAACATTCAACAAACGTTTCTGAGAACCCTGCACCAAGTTTTACATTTTGATTTGTAGGAATTTCTCCAACCGTAGTTCCAACCTTACAAGTAGTATAAACATTTAATGGAAAATAAGCACCAGTCTTATAATAAATTTGAGTTTTTACTTCATCACCCAACCTAAAATCTTTAGTAACTCCACCAACACCAGCAATTTCAACACCAATGTGTTGTTGAGTTGATTCCATTTCGGCTCCAGCAATAATTTCACCTTTACCTAATTTAGTTTGATATTCAAACCAAAGAACTGCCTTCTCCCAAATATTCATATTATCTAATTCAACTTTTGTAGTCATAAAACTTTCTTGAGCTCTTTCAGTAAAATAATCGCTACTCAAATAAGCAAACATAAATGGCGTTGAAAATAACAACAACACAATTAACAACATCCCAATAAATTTAGCATTATTAATATCAAATTGAATTTTAGCAACAAACATCAACATAAATACAATAAAAATTATCGGACCAATAAAAGCATTATTTCCAAAAAGATCCAAATCATTAATGATCTTCATAATATCTATAAAGAAAAGATTGATGACTAAAAAAATAAGTAAAGCATAAACATCCTTTTTCTCAATTACTCCTATTAATGAAATAACTGATAAAAAAATAACTAAAAATATAATTGGAATGTAAGAAGCACCTTCACCCATAGCAAGATATCCTGTACCAAAA
Source organism: uncultured Methanosarcinales archaeon (assembly GCA_964498515.1). Taxonomy (GTDB): domain Archaea; phylum Nanobdellota; class Nanobdellia; order Woesearchaeales; family SKGA01; genus JAQUYS01. Next base: position 3,563 of record CAZCGV010000002.1, on the reverse strand, counting down.
GGACCAAATGCTGCAATTCCCATGAATGCAAGCATACTCATAATTTTTCTACTTTTTTCAGAACCACCAAAATATTTTGAAATGAAACCTTTTTTCTTGTAAGAATAATCTTTTTCAATAGCTAATTTTCTTTCTTCAAATTCTTCATCCAATTCAGCAATCTTAGACGGAATACTTTCTTCATAAGCCTCTATTATCGCTTCACTCGGGCTAAATTTTATCAAAACAAATTCGGTTGCAAAATCGGCAAGTACTGAAATGCCTAAACCCGTGCCCAAAGTAAGAACTTCAACGGTATCCAATATTAAACCAATAATTGTATCTACTATTTGAACCATTATTGCTTTAATGACTATAGAAAAGTTTCCTAACATGATTGCAGGTATGGTCCAAAAAATTACTTGAGAAACAAAACCAAATATCTGACCAACTATAGGAATGATAGACCATAGAGCATCAATAGTACCTATAAATGAGAGTGCACTATATGATGAAAAAAACTTTAGAAGACCTTTAGGACCAGCTTTAATTTCACTTTTTTTTTGTTCAATTTTAGCTTTCAATTCTTCAATTTTTTGTTTCTTTTCTTCATTTAATCGTGCTTTTTCTTCTCTTAATTGTTCAGCTCTTTCTTCTGCTTCTTCAGCCGACATATTGTTTTGATTATCATTGACTGGATTGCCTTTAGAATTTGATTGAGTTCCGTTGTTATTTATTATATTTGTATTGTTAATAGTTTGTGAGGTAGATTTAATTTTTTCTTTTTTTAACTCAGGAGCAATTCTTTCTCTCAATCTTTTTTCATTTTCATAAAGTGTATTGTCTTTTTTTTGAGAATATTTATCCATAGTGGAATTTACTTTATCAACAGCAATTTCTGTTCCTTTTTTAATTACTGCATCTTTAACTGCATCTCCGAGTATTTTTCCTGCTGCTTTTCCTGCTCCAGCCATTATTTATCTCACACACCAAAAAATTTATTCGATCTTAACTTGCATTTGCGCAATCGTAACATCACTACGTGGAACTAATTGCAATGAATTTGTACCACTTCTAACATATTCATCAATATGCCTATCATAACTTAAATAATAAGTATCGATAGGAATTCTATTTCCATTTACAAGTACATCAAGTTTTTTATATTCTTCATTAATGAATTTTAATTTTAAAATAATGTCAACGCTAGATTTCAATTCTTCAACTTCATTTGAGTCAGAATCAGAAACAACCGGACAATTTGGTTTTTTATTGTCTTCATCAACATACCCATTAGGACAAGCAGTACATTCAGCAGATGTTACGATTGCAGTACATACACTATCGATTCCAGTCAAAGGAATATCTGAACACCAATATTTTCCAGTATCCATAACACAACAATCTTTATCGTACAATTCACTACATCCAGCAGGACAAAAACCATCTGTATCATCTCCACATTTTCCTTCAGAGTCTGTAAGCGGTTTTCCACTAACACTTTCATATAAACTAGGACATCTCTCATCATAATCTGCTAAAAATGAATTTACACATCTATCTCTAGGATTAGTTGTTTTAATATCGCACCAATAATTATTTCTGGATTCTGCAAAGCAACAATCCTTATCTTCGTATTCTTTACAATTATCAGGACATACTCCATCAACTCTTCCACAAAAAACATCATCGTCCGAAGTTGTAACAAATAAATCTTTACTCATTTCAAAATAAAATACAGGATAATCAGGTTCTTTTAAACCAATCTTTAATTTACCCATGTCGATAGTATAACTCCCATCTTCAGAGAAAAATTCAAGTTGATTATCTCCTTCTCTTAAAAAATTTTGACCTACAAATATTTTATTATACATATTACAATCAGGTATTCCTTCAAAAATTTTATTTCTATTAACATAAATCATTAAATTATTTACATCGTCGGAATCACAATAAGGATAAAATTCCAATATCGCTTTTTCAAAATTTTCTATTTCAAAAGAATCTAAAAGAATAGTTTGCATTTGGAAAGAATGAGAATCGTCAGTAACTTTTCCAGTAAGAACGATGTTTTCTAAAGAATATTCATTAACTCTCCAAAAAGCGAAGCCGATTGTAGAGGGTTTGAAATAAAGCATGTTTTGATCTTTAAGATACTCTTTAGGTAGTTTTATAGGTGTATTTGATCCTTCTTTTAAGCTACCTTCAAAAATAAGTATTGTGTTTAAGTATATTTTGAGATCTCCGCTTGGTCTACGAACGTTAAATGATAGATAAACTTCATCTGTTGCGTCTTTTTTAATATTAAAGGGTAATTCACCAAATTTTTTCTCAAATGCTGAGTTTTTTACATACATTGTTTGCATTTCAGTTATTATTTGTGCGTCTTCTTGAGTATATATTTTAAATGAAGCTAAATCATGTTCTATGGTTTCTTGCTTTATATAGGTGATTTTGCCTGGGTTTACATCTAAAGTATTAGTGCCTAACAAGTTTGTGTGTGAATCCAATCCTGCACTTGAACCGGGTATTCCGCCTTCCAATAATCGCTCTCTTTCAGCAGGAGGTATAAATAAAATATATATCACAATTGTTACTGTAATTAATAAGATTAATACTGCTGCACTACCCGCTCCGGATGGAGTTTCTGCCATTCCTTTTCTATTTTTAAATAAATTTTGAAAAGAATTGGACTTATTTTTAAACTTAGATGTATGTGCCATGCACCAATTTTGTATATTTGGGTATATAAAAGTTTCCCCTCTAAAACCCAATTTAGAGCCTATAGTTGGTGTTTAAACAAAAAATTCCTTTATTAAGGCAACCATTTCTTTGAATTATTAATTTTTTCAGGTAAATACACATCCATAACGAAATTCAAACCATGTGCAGCAAAAGCCTGCTGTTCAACCCTCTGTTTATTGTGTGCCATCATCTTTAAAGCTTCAATCCATTCAGGATTTTGTTTAATAAAGGGATCGTTTTTAATTAAATCCTTTATTTTTTTAATATCCACTTCTTTTAATGGATGTGTCGGCAAATTATAATCCAAAACATCTTGAGGAGTAACTCCTATAAATTTTGCTCTAGGTACACAAAAAAATTCATTAATGTGTGCAGCATTACCACTTCCAACTTTTAAAGTTCTATAAATATTACCAAATCCGTAGGGATCACCATCAGTAAAAACATAAACAGGTAAATTTTTTTCATCAGACAGCTTCCTAATAAACCGACGGCAGGAACGTGTGGGCACACCACTCATAGCAATTAAAATACAATTTTGTTTTTTCCAAAAATTATGTTTATTTAATCTTTCAAAAGCACCCTGAGTTTCAATAGCCAAAATGAATTTAGCTTTCGTTTCAAACTTCAAATGTTCAACAGACGAAGGAATAGAATACGCACCAGAACCAAATTTAGTGCAATCAATATGCAGTTCCTTTTTAGTTTCAAAATCAACATCTATAACAACAAGTTCACCAGCGACAGCACCACCATGTTCACCAGGAATGAACCCCATTTGTTCCCTATTCACACCAAGCATCGCTTCAATATCGTCCATAACCGAATCCGATTCAGGT
>CAZCGV010000001.1:53792-54909 GCA_964498515.1 uncultured Methanosarcinales archaeon | reverse complement strand
TAAAGATTTTTTCTTTCCAAAATCCTAGAAAAAGCTTTCACATCACCGAGAGCCCGCATAGACTCAACAGAAGAAGCCAAACTAACAACTGAAAACTCAATCAAAGAAGAATTCTGCATCATCCGCCCAATAAACTGACCAGCAGTCTGCTTACCGAATTCAGCTTGCAGTGCAGCAAAACCGAACAACACTTTCCCTTTAAACTCATTCAAAAACACATGATTTAAACCACTTCTTCTTTGATGAATAAAATCCTTCTCCCCTTCAAATTCATTACCAACAACATGTGTAACACCTTTAGGCAACCTAGTAAATTTAGTGCCTAACGCAACAACAATGGGAACTCCAGAAAAATCAGTAGAAACCTCAGAATCCAAAAACCAACCAGTCTCCACACCTTCAATCTTAGGCAAAACCTCTTTTTTTGCATATTTATAAAGCAAAACAACGCCTTCCCAACCTAATTCCTTAGATCTAGCAATAAATTTCTCTTCCAAACCTTTCTGAACAAGCACAAAATCTTTCATAATAAAACAAATAAGCTTTCATTTATAAAGCTATTTTCACAAACCATAGATTTATATATTATAACAACTATAGCAACTATAGAATGAACACCACAATACAAATAAGTAAAGAAACTAAAGAACTCATCTCAACTTTTGGAAGTAAAGGAGATACTTATGAAGAAATTATTAAAAAACTTTACCAATCCGCATGTGAGAATGAATTGAAAAAATTCATGGAACCATCGAAAAACTACATGAGTTTGGAAGAGTTTGGAAAACTAATGGAAGAAGATGATTAAGATAGAAGTAAATAACTCTCTTGCTGACGAGATCAGAAAAAAATTCAACAAAAAAGACAGATTAGAAATAAGAAATCTCTTCAATTCATTAATTGACAACCCAAACAAAGGGAAATCTTTAACAAACATTCGAAATTTAGTATTGAAAGAATTAAAATACAAATCATTTAGATTTTACTTCATAACAGATGGATTTAAATTAAGATTTCTAGATCAAAAACAATTAAAAGATTTATTAATTAAATTCGTTGCTATGTCTGACAAAAATCATCAACAAACTGTAATTGAGGAAGTTAAAAAATTATTTCT
>CAZCGV010000001.1:39769-53692 GCA_964498515.1 uncultured Methanosarcinales archaeon | reverse complement strand
TGTCTGACAAAAATCATCAACAAACTGTAATTGAGGAAGTTAAAAAATTATTTCTTTAGTTTCAAATAATCTTTTAAAGATATTTTTGTATTCATTGAATTTAAAAGAATATTCTGTTGTTTAGACCAGTCTTTATCTGAATGCTCTCGAACATATTTTGCCCAAAATTCAACAAACTCAAGTCTATTCATTTAAGATCCTCTTATAATCTTCAATCAAATTAAAATCAATGTTTTTTTCGGCCACAATTCTTAAATGTAATGCGTCCTCTAAATCTTTTGGAGACTTTAAAACAACTTCCTTATAGGCTATTTGTAATTCTAAAGGAGAAATACATAATTTTTGTTTTCCTAACTGAACTTCAATTTTTTTTTCTAAAACTAAAAAATCAATTTGTGTTTTAGCAAATTTCAACTCCATATTAGGGATAACCTGATTTAAAAAAGCAAATCTTATTGCAACTCCTGAAGAAAGATAATTAAACATTTCTTCTTTGGAATCTGTATTTAAACAATAAAATTCAGAAGATAGATCATCAACAAATTTAGAAAAATCATTAAATTTCAAAGGAGGAATTATAATGTCTACGTCTTCACTCATTCGAGATCTTCCTAACAATATTGAAACATAACCACTAATTAAAACATAATTTGTAAAATTACTTAAATACTTGACAAATTTTAAAGTGAAATCATCCAATAAAGATATGTGTTTATCTAATTTTATAGTTTTATCGTTAACAAATTGCATACTTATGTGGTTAGTTCCCATATATAAAAAACTAACTATTAGAAATATAAACTTTATGGAGGAAAATCCGGAAATTTTACGATAATTTCTCTAAAACACCTTTCATCAAAATTAAATCATTGAGAAAATCAGAACTCTCACACACAATTGTAACATCCTTTTCATATTTATTTAAAGCTTCAACTAATTTACCAAAAGCCTTAACATCTATAGGTAAATGCCTAATTTCACCTTTATCTGAATACTCGATTCCTGAAAAATGCGCATGAAATTTTTTAGGCAATTTAGAAACAATCTCAGAATAATCAATTGAACCATAACGAGCCAAGTAATGTGCAAAATCAACTGTTAAAGAAATACCTTTAATTTCTTTCACTAATCTTAATAACTCTTCAAGCGAACCAAATTGACTTTTCTTACCCATCAATTCTGGAGCTAAAACCACATTCAATCCTAAAGAATCAATTTCTTTCTTAATTTCAATTAAACTTTTTTTTATAATTTGATAAACTTCTTCAAGATCTCGTTTCAAATAAAAACCTGGATGAAAACAAATATACTTCGCACCTAATTTATCGCCCACTTTACAACATTCAATTATTATTTGTTTACTCCTTTCCAGAACCCCTGAATCAAGCGCAGCTAGATTGATAAAATATGGTGCATGTATTGATAGAGTAACGCCTAATTTAGCACTAATTTCTCGAACTGCAGTTATCTTCTCTTCTGTCTTTAAATAAATCGAACGAACAAATTCAATTTCTGCAGCTTTAAAGTTATGTTCCTGGATAAACTTAATAAAATCTGTAGAAAATCCAGGGGTAGCAAGCGTAATCATATTAAAACTAAAACTAACTTATTTATATAATTTAACATCATTCCAAATTTATGGAAGAAAGAGTACAAAAAATAATTGCAGAATCAGGATTATGTTCTAGAAGAAAGGCTGAAGCGTTAATTGAACAAGGAAAAGTTTTTGTTAACGATAAACAAATTTCATTAGGAGACAAAGCAGATAGTGAAAAAGACATAATCAAAGTTAACAACAAACAAATTAAAAAAGAGAGAAAAATTTATTATATGTTAAACAAACCTAAAAACTATATCACTACTTCTGATGATTTATATGAAAGAAAAAAAGTTACAGATTTATTACCTGATCAACCTAGAGTTTTTGCAGTTGGCAGATTAGATCGAGATTCTACAGGAATTTTGCTTTTGACGAATGATGGGGAATTCGCAAATAAAATTATGCACCCAAGATATGAGATAAAAAAAACCTATGTTGCAAAATTAAAAACAAAATTCAATAAAGACGATTTTAAAAAATTCAAAGATGGAATTTATATTGAAGGACAATCAATTAAATCAGATGCAAAAATAATTAATGATTACACTCTTGAAATCACATTACATGTAGGGCTACACAAAATAGTGAAGAGACTTTTAAAAGAGATTGGATATTATGTTGATTCTTTACAAAGAACAAAAATTAACAACCTGAAATTAGATATTCCTCTTGGTATGTATAGACCATTGACAAAACAAGATATTGATTTAATTTTTAAAAAAACATAGGTGTAACCCAAATTTCCAATATTCCTGCAATAAATAGTATTGCAACACTTAAAAGAATTAAATCCGCTGAATCTAAAACAATGTGTTCGAATTTTCTTCCACCAAAATCATGCTTTATTACTGCAATAGAAATTATTCCTCCAGCTAATCCCGCGGTAAAATAAGCCATTATTTCAGGAATTCCATGAATTGCATATTTCATTAAACCTATAGAAATTACATTAAAATATTGTGCAAATTTATCTAATCCAACTAAACCACTTAACAAAGCCAACTCCCCTCTAATAAAATTTCCTATTGCCGTCCCTATAACAGATGCATTCCAAGTCAATATGAAGATTGCACCTGCACCATACAAAAATGAAAATAATAAACAAAACATTAAAACTTTAACATTATTTAAAAAAATATTAGAAAATCTATCAAATCCCGCAAAAACCTTTCCTGTGACCTCCGAACTAACTGCGTGACTCATGCCTGATATTGTTTTTATTTGTGCATCAAACATTGTTGAAGCAGTTTCACCCGGTAACACAGTATATAGTAGCGCCATCCCTAAAGTTATTCCTATGAACAAACACATAAACGCTAATAATGCCTTGCTATGTTCTTTTAATAAAACAACCTCGTGGAATTCACTTACATCTTTTTTCTCTTCAGTTTTGATTACTGAAATCATTAATGGGATTGAAGCCATAACAATTAAAAAAACCATTATCAAACTCGCTTGTTCGGGGAATATCCACATACTTAAAGCAGCAGCAATCAAAGAATATAGAAAACCTATTAGAATTAAAAAATACGGTCGTTTTTCTGCATTAAATGAATTGATTATGGATTCTACAACCATGCTTGAAAACTAGAATAAACTATTTATAAGTCTTTCGTAGACAAAGTTTATAAATTTAAAGCCCTTTCTAAAATCAAGATTCCACAATTATATTGTGAGGTAATGATTTGGTTGAATTCGAAGTAATTTGTTCTAAAGAAATGGAAAAGTATTTCACTGAATTAGATTCGAATACGAAAAAATGTTATGAAATTGCAACACTGGCAAGAAAAAAGGGTTTTGATCCCGAAGATTATGTTGAAATTAAACTTGCAAAAAACATGGCTGAAAGAGTAGTAGGTATTATTGCGGTTGTTGCTCCACAAATAATTGGTTCTGGAGTTGTAGAAAGAATTGTTGAACTTGAAAAAAAATATGGTTCTTTGGACTGGAGAGTCGCATTCATTATAGCACATGAAATTGCGCAACAAAAATTTTGTTCTTTCAAAGATGAAAAAGAAGCAATTGAAGTTGGTATAAGAACTGGTTTTTGTTATGTTACTGTGGGTGTTGTATCTTCACCATTAGAGGGTTTAACCTCCATAGATATTTTACCAAGAAGGGATGGAGCTGGAAATTATTTTAGATTAAATTATTCTGGACCTATAAGAAATGCTGGTGGAACTGGAGCATCGGTTAGCGTTTTAATCGCGGATTATGTAAGAAAAAAAATGGGCTATGCAAAATATGATCCTGATGAAAATGAAATTAAGAGATGTTCTGCTGAATTAGAAGATTATCATCAATATGTTGCCAATTTACAGTATTATCCATTTAAAGAAGAAGTGGATTTTTTAATGAGGCATATTCCTGTTGAAATTGCAGGAGACCCGTCTGAAAAAAGAGAAATTTCGAACGCGAGTTTAAAAGATTTACCAAGAATAGAAACCAATTTATTACGAAGTGGTTATTGTTTAATTCATTCTTCATGTATTCCTTTAAAATCGCCTAAATTGTGGAAGAACTTAGGAAAATGGGGACATGAATTTGATATGCACGACTGGGATTTTTTAGAGAAGCACATAAAATTACAAAAGGAATTAAAATCAACAAAAATAGAAGAAAAAATAGAGTCAAAAGATGTTGAAGAAAGAATCCCAACAATTCCTGGATTATTGATTTCTAAAAAAATTAAAACGGATGAAGTTTTTGTGACGGATCTTGTGGGTGGAAGACCTGTTCTTGGGCATCCAATGCGGAGTGGTTCATTTAGGTTAAGGTATGGAAGAAGTAGAACGAGTGGTTATTCTGGTCAAAGTACGCATCCTGCAACGTTGGGAGTGATGAATGATATGATTGCTATAGGAACGCAACTTAAAGTTGAACGTCCTGGAAAAGCAGCATTATTTACATCTTGCGATAATTTAATGGGACCAACAGTCAGATTGAAAGAGGGTAGTGTGGTCTATATTGATTCATTTGAAGAAGCTAAAAAACTTTCACCTGAAATTGAAGAAATAATTTATAATGGCGATGCTTTAATCGCTTATGGTGATTTTTTTGATAGAGCACATATTTTAATTCCACCTGGATACGTTGAAGAATATTGGATTCTAGAAGTTAAAGAAGCTTTAGAAAAAACAGTTGGTAAATTCGATTTAGAGTTATATTCAAAATATTTAGAAATTGATAAAGAGTTCTTGGAAAAACTATTTTTTAACCCTATAAAAACAAAAGTTTCTTTCAACACTGCTGAAAATATCAGTCAAAAATTAGGCGTCCCTCTTCACCCTGCACATATATATTTTTACAAAGAAATAGATTTAAATCAATTTAGTTCATTAATTCAATGGTTCATACATGCACAATTTCAACTAGAAGTTCCAAGAATAACTTTGCCTTATGGGGATGAATATATTACTGCAAAAAGAGCTCTAGAATTATTGGGCGTTCCCCATAAACTTGAAAATAATTATGTGCACATTCTTTCAGACCATGCATTAGCACTTACAAAAACATTAAATATTTTTTCATCTTTGGAAGCTAAAGATTATTTGGAATTAATAGAAGAAAATAAAGAATTGTATCCTTTAGAAATAATAAATAAATTTTCTAATTTTAAAATAAAAGATAAATCTGGAATTTTTATAGGGGCGCGAATGGGTAGGCCTGAAAAATGTAAAATGCGAAAAATGAAAGGCAACCCCCACGGTTTGTTTCCTGTTGGTGAAGATGGAGGAAGATTAAGAAGTTTTCAATCAGCATTCGAAAGTGAAAAAATAACTTCTTCTTTCCCTGTTTATATTTGTCCTAAATGTAAAAATAAAACTCCTTTAAGAATTTGCGAAATGTGTGAGACAAAAACAATAAGACAAAAAATAGAAAGATCAAGTGGTGAAGAAGTTTCACCAGCTATAGCAGAACAAATGACTGACAAAGTATTTTCAGATTATAAAGAATGGAGTGTTCCAATAAATTCAATATTTGAATATTGTTTAAAAAAAATTAACAGTAAAATTTATCCAGATTTAATAAAAGGTGTAAGAGGGATGGTTGGTAAAGACAAATCTGTTGAACACCCAATCAAAGCACTATTACGTGCAAAAAATAATGTTTGTGTTAATAAAGATGGAACAATTCGTTATGATTCAAGCGAAGTCACTTTAACACATTTTAAACCTAAGGAAATTAGTGTTTCAATAGATAAATTAAAAAAATTAGGATATTCAAAAGATGTTTATAACAAACCTTTGGAAAATGAAAACCAAATTTTGGAATTAAAAGTTCAAGATTTAGTTATGCCTATTGGAGAAGGTTCTCCTGAAGAAGGTAGCGACCAAATATTTTTGAGAACATCACAATTTATTGATGACCTTTTAGTAAATGTTTATGGTTTAGAACCATTTTATAATGCAAAAACACCCAATGATTTAATAGGACATTTAGTTGTAGGTTTAGCTCCACACACATCTGCGGGAACGGTTGGTAGATTAATTGGATGGACAAAATCACAAGGGATGATGGCACATCCAATGTATCACGCAGCCATGAGGCGGGATTGTGATGGTGATGAAAGTTGTGCTTTTTTAATATTAGATGCTTTTTTAAATTTCTCACAAAAATTTTTAGGAACATCAAGAGGATCCACAATGGATGCCCCATTAGTTTTAACATCTATTTTAAATCCTTCAGAAGTTGATGACATGGCATTTAAGATGGATATCGCAGACCATTATCCTTTAGAATTTTATAGGGCTTGTGAAGAATTCAAATATCCTTGGGATGTAAAAATAAAACAAATAAGTTCTATTTTAGGAACACCTGAACAATTTGAAGGAATGATGTTTACACATAATTTGGATGATATGAATGAGGGAGTTCTTTGCTCTTCATACAAAACACTTCCCTCTATGGCTGAAAAAATAGAATGTCAGATGGATTTGGCTAGAAAATTAAGAGCCGTAGATACAAGTGATGTCGCGAGATTAGTTATAGAAAAACATTTTATAAGAGATACACGAGGTAATTTAAGAAAATTTTCACTTCAACAATTTCGATGTGGAAAGTGTAACACTAAATATAGAAGGCCTCCTTTAATTGGAAAATGTACTAATTGTGGTGGAAAAATAATATTTACAATATCTGAAGGTTCAATAATTAAATATTTAGATATGAGTTTAGATTTAGCGTACACATACAATGTCTCAGATTACTTAAAAGAATCTCTTGAGTTGATTAAAAAAAGAATATTGCACGTTTTTGGTAAAGAAAAAGAAAAACAAACAGATTTGGATAGTTTCTACAGTTAAGTAAATTTATAAATAAAGTAAAACTTCTTCAAGATGAAAAAATGAATTACAAAGAAATGTTAAAACTTGGAAGAGAAAAATTACCTGAAGAAACAACAGGAGGAGATAGATTTACTGTTCCCAAGGTTAAAGGACATTTACAAGGTAATAAAACAGTCATTAGCAATATAACTCAAATTGCATCCATATTAAGGCGGCCAGTTGAATTAATTGCTAAATACATTGAAAAATTTTTAGCTACAAAATCAATTATTGAAGGTAACTTCATCATATTTAATACCAAATTAAGTTCTGAAAAAATGAATGAAAGAATTCAAATGTTCGCAGATGAATTTGTTATTTGCAAAGAGTGTGGAAAACCAGATACACAAATAACTAAAAATACAGGAGTTTATGTTTTAAGTTGTTCTGCTTGTGGTACCAAGTATTCTGTAAAAACAAAATTATAAAAACTAAATGTTTTTAAATGACTTAATCTATAATAATGTATGCAAATAATAAATAGTTTTGTTGGAAATTGGACTCCGAGAAGAATATCTAGATATTTTAAATATAGTTCTTTAGAAATTAAAGAATTAAATAAAAGTTCCATTTTGATTTCATTGATTTCCTTCTTCTTTGTTTGGTCAAGACATAATTTAAACATAATCACAGGGATTTTAACATACATATTTTGTTTTGCAATAATTGGATTAAGTTTGTTTTTATTTACCTCAATACCTAAATTAATTGCAATACGTAGAGGCACAGAAGCAGAATACAATTCATTTACAATGGGTTTATTATTTTCTTTTGTGATTAGTTACCTTTCATATGGTTTTGTAGCAATACCATTTCCAGGTTTGATTGAAATAAGTCCTATAAAACAATTAAAACATGGAGGTGTTTTCCATTATGAGACAAAAAAAGATATCTTTACAGTTCTTGTATCTGCACCATTGACTTTAATGATTTTTTCAATATTTATTGGTTTATTAAATTTAACATTAAATTATTTTATATTGAGAGAAACACAAATAATTTTAAGTATATTGGCCTTCGTTGCAATTTTACCAATACCTAAAAACATTGGAGTTCATTTACTTTATGTTAAGAAAAATCTATATTTTCCTTTATTTGGGTTATTTTTATTTTTCTTGATAACTACATTAATAAATTCAATGTATGTGGTTTTACCTGGAATTGTGAGTGGAATTGTGTTGGGGTATGTATTTTCTAAATGGGATAAAAACCCTTTAAAAGAATAGAATTAAGCAAACATAGAGAGTCCGCCTTTAATAAATAAAAAAACACCTGCAAAAATATTTAATAAATTTAAAGGAAAAAACAAAGCAAAGAGACAATACATCCCTATGGCAAAATCCATAGCACTAAAAAAATCTCCTTTGAACAATTTTCCTTTGATCATAAGATATAATCCGTGTCCAAACAACAATCTTAATGGAACTAAAGGTGCTAAAACTAATAAAACTCCTGCAAAAATATCAAAAAAAGCTAAAAACCTTATTAAAAACATAAAAACTGAAAATCTTCTCAATCTTTTAAATTATTCGTCTGTATGAATTTTTTTATATAATTGAATAAAAACGTCTTTAGATATGTTTATTCCAGCATCACTAAATAATTGTGCTAAAAATCTCCCTTTTTCAATTTCATCGTCAGAATCTTTCTGATAAAAATTTTGAATATTTAAAATTAATTTATCATATAAATATCGACCATTAATAAATAAAACAACATTCACCCCATTTTTAGTAATTTTTCCTGTTGAAAGATTTATTTTTAAATCACCTTTAATTAGAGACCAATTTTTCTTGATAAATCCTCTACGTAAAAATTCTTCTGAAATAAGTTCTCTAAATAGTAATTTCAAAGGCAATTTCCAATCATAATTTTCAACATTTTTAAAATCAGATGAGTAGTCATCATCCATAAAAACAATTTTACCTAAATATTTTTTAACTTTTTGTGAAACTTTTTTACCTTTCCAAATGTTTTGAACAAGATAAGCATATTTAGAATCTTTTATTTTCTTAGCACGAACAAACATACTAATAAATAAACTTCCTTACATAAAAACTTATTGTTTAAGACGTTTAAGTTCAGCAACAGAAGTAACATCTTTTTGAGTATTAAAATTCATTATTTTAACATCTCTTGTTTTTAATGACATTAATATTGCTCTCGCTGGTTGTGGAGCCAAACCCCTTTTTTCTTGATCATCCGTTATTGCAGTCCAACAAGACGTATTTAAACAAGAAATATTCCTATATGTTGTTGAAACGACCCTATGAATGTGACCTGTTACAAAAATATCGGGGACAGGATCTATAACTAAAGCATCTTCATAAACATCGGGGACATATAATGTTGAACCATGAGACGGTGCTAAATGTCGTCTTTTTAATAAAAATTTCATTATTTCATCCACGGCTTTTTGACCACCTGCAACCCTTATTCTAGGAACAACATCTGAATAATAAATTAAAGAATAGCCATGATACATTAAAACATCTATTCCTGAAAAAGTTTCTGAAACATCTAAAGAAATATAAGATGGATTTGAAACCATAATTACATTTGGTAGTTCCCAAACAGATAAAGCATAATCTTTTTCAATCGGTAATTGAGGTTCAGCAATTCGACCACTATCGTGATTTCCTGGACAAATAACAATTTTTATTTCAGGAGGAACTTTTTTTAAATATTCTGTTAACAAATCATATTGTCCTTTCATATTATCAACAATTAAATCATTTTGTTGACCCGGATATATCCCAACACCTTCCACAACATCTCCAGATATTATTAAATATTTAACTTTTTTTGCAATTTCCCTTTGAGAAGGCGTACCCATTTTACCATTTAACCAAAATAAAAATTTTTTAAATTCCGCATCTAAAAATTCTCTTGAGCCAATATGTAAATCTCCTATAAAAACAGCGTAATGATCAAAAGGAGATTTTTTTAATTCTTTACTTAAAGGAATATCTGGATGTAAAATTTTTTTAGCAAAAATAATATCTCCCCCACTAGTACCAACTAAACCAATAACCTCATCTAAAACAAGCTCTTCAGCAATAAGAATCAATTCTTCATTGTCTTTATTAATTAAAACTTTAGTAACCCCACTTAAATCTTCCAATTCTAAAATAAAATGACCATTTTTTGTTTTTGAAACATCTAAAATCATTCCTATTATAGAAACTGTTTCCCGGTCTTTTTTACCATTAATACGATTAATAGATGTTAACCCATTTAATTCACTTCTTTCACGCAACATCCTTTCAATGGCTTTAAAACGAATATTAAAATATCTAACAAAATCGTCCACTATTCGTTTAGAAGGATCTTTTTCAAAAGATTTGAGAATAGACAATCTAGCTAAATCTTTAGTTTTTTTAGAAAAAAAAGTTTTGAAAAAAGGATTTGAATCAAAATTAGGAAAAAAAGTTTTGAAAAAAAGTTTTAATTCCAATTCAATTTTTATTGAATCTTGAATTTTTAAAATATTTTTCAATTTTAAAGCCGTTTCGGCATCTACAAATTCATCTCTTTCAACAAGAAAATCAATTATAGTTTGTGTATCCATTTTAATTTTTTTTATCGTTGAATTCTAGTTCTTTTGCAAGAAGATGTTCAACTTTTTTTAGCAAATGTGAAGGAATTCCTAAACTTATTTCTCGAGTTCTTCCAAAACGTCCTTTAGAAATAACTTTAGCAGTAATTAACCCCAACATATCTAATTCTGCAACGATGTCAGATAACCTTCTTTGAGTTATAGGTCTTAAACCTGCTTTAGGACATAAATCCTTGTAAATATCATATAAATCCCCTGTAAAAATCGGTTTCTTTTTGTTACCTTCTGAATTTTTAATTAAAAAAATAGAATATAAAACTAATTGGAATTGTTTCGGTTGAGTATGAACTACATCAATAATCCTGTCTCGTTCTATTTTTTCTTCAGCTTCATCTATGTGATTTATTTGAACAACTTTACTTTCAGAACGTTCAGCTAATTCGCCTGCAACTCTTAATAATTCTAATGCCCTCCTTGCATCTCCATGTTCTCTAGCTGCAAATGCAGCACACTTAGGGATAACCCCCTCATCAATACTGTTTTTTTTAAAAGCTATAGATGCTCTTTTTCTCAATATATCTTGAATTTGTAACGCATTATATGGTGGAAAAATAATTTCTTCTTCACTCAAAGAACTTTTAACTCTAGGATCAATATAATTGCTAAACATTAAATCATTACTTATACCGATTATTGAAATTTGAGAATGTTTTAATTCAGAATTTATACGTGTTAAATTATAAATAACTTCATCTCCTGTTTTTTTAATTAATTGATCGATCTCATCCAATATTAAAATTAATATTTGCTCTTTAAAATCTAATGCTTTGAAAAAAATATTATAAACTTCATCTGTAGGTAAACCTGTTGGAGGGATTTCTTTACCAAATTCTCTCGCGATTTCTGCAATTAACCTATATTCGGTGTCCGCTATTTTTTTTAATTTACAATTAACATAAATAACATTTACAGGAATATTATTTTCTTTAGCGACGCCTAATATTTGTTCAGTAGTATATCTCACTGAAGCAGTTTTACCAGTACCTGTTTTACCGTATATAAATAAATTAGAAGGTTTGTCAACTTTTAAAGCAGGAGCTAAGATATTTGCAATTTGATTTATTTGTTCGTCTCTGTGCTCCATTTCATTTGGAACATAAGCTGATTGCAACACTTTCTTATTTGCAAATAATGAATCAGTTTGTAAAAACTTTTCAAAAAAACCATTCAACTTCTTGGATACCATGATTAAAACGATAAATTATACTATTTAAAAACATATCCTAATTCAAAAAAGATATGATTTAAAACATATTTTAGATTATCTATTTTATCAAATATATTTTAAATAAAGGGTTTTTAGAGCACCCACACACACCAACACTTCCTATGGAGAATATTTTTTAAATTTTCAAAACAAAAAAACAAAAAAACATCGATAAAAAATAAATACTAACTAAAACATAAATAATAATATAATACTAACTAAATAATGACAATAATAACTAAAAAATAGACGATGAATATATGGTAATAAAGAATTAGTCACAACCAATTCAAATAAATAAACTATTTTTTTCTTGTAAACAGATTTTATTTTAAATAGTTTATAAATAAAAATAAATTATTAATAATTCATTATTATATATTATATTATTTCAATATAGAAATAAATTAATAAATAAAGAAAAAACAAAAAAATCATCAAAAACAAAAAATCACAATGGGTTGTTTTAATGCTTCAAAACGAACTCTATAGGAAATAGTGGTGTGTCTGTAAAAATAATATAAAGATACTATTACTTAGTGAATACATTTAGATAAATTTATAAAGTAAATTGCATTTCTATATTTTCTAAGACTTATAGAATTAAATCAAATTCAAAAGTTTCAAACCACAAGGGGTCACAAAATGATTGTTGATAAAGGATTGATTGATAAATTAAAATTGTTTGGATTAAATAGTTATGAAGCAAAAATTTGGGTTGCTTTATTATCTAGAGGCGTTTCAAGCGCTGGAGAACTCTCAGACATTTCTAACGTACCAAGATCGAGAAGTTATGATGTTCTAGAATCTTTAGAGAAAAAAGGATTTATTGTAATGAAAATTGGTAAACCTATAAAATATATTGCAGTACCTCCAACAGAAGTTTTAGAAAGGGTAAAATCTAGAATTCAATTAGATGCTGATCAACAATCTAAAAATGTTGAATCTCTTAAAGAATCGCCAATATTAAATGAATTAACATCTTTACATAATAACGGGGTTGAAGTAATTGAACCGTCTGATTTAACTGCATCGTTCAAAGGAAGAGACAAAGTTTATGAGCAAATGCTTTTAATGTTAAAAACTGTAGAAAATGAATTTATATTAATGACGTCTGAAGAAGGATTTATACGAAAAGCAGAATTGTTATCAAAAGCATTTAAAAAAGCTCATGAAAGAGGAGTAAAAATAAAAATAGCTGCAGATCTAACAAAAAAATCTTCTGAAGCAGTAAAACTTATTGAACCTTATGCAGAAATTAAACACATAGACCACATAAAAGCAAGATTCGCAATAGCTGATGGTAAAGAATTAGCATTTTTATTATTTAATGACAATTCAGTACATCCATCATATGATGTTGGTATTTGGTTAAACTCAGAATATTTCGCAACAGCATTACAATCTTTATTCGATACTGTTTGGGAAACACTTGAAAAACCAAAATTAAAAGTTTAATTACGAACTTTTTTAAACTAACTATTTCTTTTCTTTTATATGTTAGATAATATTTTAATTTTAGGTACTAGTCATATTTCTTCAGATTCAGTAAATCAAATAAAAAATACTTTTTTAGATTTCAAACCAGATATAGTCGCGGTTGAATTAGATAAAAATAGATTATTTTCTTTAAAACATCCACAAAAAAAACACAAATCAAATATATTCTTACAAATAAAAACTTTTGGAGTTACGGGTTTTGTATTTGCCACATTAGGAAAATATCTTCAAAAAAAACTGGGTTCAATCGTAAAAACAAATCCTGGCGCAGATATGCTTATGGCCGTAAACTTAGCTCAAAACAATTCATTACAATTAGAATTAATAGATCAAGATATACAAATAACTTTAAAAAAATTTTCAAAAGCATTTTCTTTCAAGGAAAAAATGAAACTTCTCAAAGATTTAATATTGTCCCCTTTTTCCAAAAAACAAAAAATAACTTTCAATATCAAAAAAGTTCCAGAAGAAAAAATAATAGCTCAATTATTGGAACAAGTAAAATTAACATATCCTTCATTATACTTTGTTTTTATAGAGGAAAGAAATCAAATAATGGCTAAAAAATTAATTAAATTACACAAACTTTATCCAAATAAAAAGATACTTGCAGTGGTTGGAGCAGGTCATAAAGAAGGCATGATATTATTATTACCAAAATACAATTTAC
>CAZCGV010000001.1:0-39669 GCA_964498515.1 uncultured Methanosarcinales archaeon | reverse complement strand
GTTGGAGCAGGTCATAAAGAAGGCATGATATTATTATTACCAAAATACAATTTACTCTTCGAAAAGCCATAATATTTTATTTTTTTCAATTTCCAGTGGAAATAAAGGGGTATGATTCAAAAATAATTAAAATAATATTCCCTCTAATAAAGACAAAATTAAGTTCCAAAAGAAATTAATAACATCTAATTTATAACTGTTTTGAGACTTTTCATTTATAAATCTTTTTAAATGATAAATAGGAGTGTTTATAAATAAGTCTTACTTTTGCTTTTTTTAAGTGATTGATTTTTCAACCACTATTTATATTTTAAACTTTTTAGGGGGTATTTAAAAATGGCTGAAAAAAGCTTAGAACAATTGAAAAAAGAATTAGATATAACGATTGTTAATATTGTTGTTTCTACAAGTTTAGACCACGACATTCCATTAGAAAAAATGGCCGCAAATCTTTCTAACACCGAATATAATCCAGAACAATTTCCAGGTTTAGTGATTAGAATCAAAGAACCAAAAACATCTGCATTAATATTTAGTTCAGGCAAAGTTGTTTCTACAGGGGCTAAAAGTTTGGAAATGGTCCGAGAATCATTAAATAAAATTATTGAAACATTAAAAAAAATAGACATAACTATTAAAGTTGTTCCAGAAATCAATGTTCAAAACATGGTTGCTAGTGGAAATATAGGTATGGATTTAAATTTAAACACGTTAGCTATGAAGTTAGACAACACAGAATATGAACCAGAACAATTTCCAGGATTAGTATTTAAACTACCTGCTGCAAAAGCAACATTCTTGTTATTTAGTAATGGAAAAATTGTTTGTACAGGCACAAAATCTGTAGAAGAAGTTTATAGGGCAGTAGACATGCTTATTAAAGTTCTTAAAGAAAAGAAATAATTCTTTTATTTTTTTTATTTTCTACAACCTATATGTTCTAATATATTTATTTCCTAAATACGTATATTTATGAATGGTTTAATATTTCACCATCCTGGGTGCAAATAATGGATGTGGGGGAGCAATTAAAAATATTTCAAAATTTTTTCGAGAAATTCTATTATGAGAATTTAATTTCCGCTTTACAAAGAGGTGAAAATTACATTATAGTTGATTTTCAAGATTTAGCGGTTTTCAATCCTGAATTAGCGCAAAAAGTATTAGATTATCCTGAAGAATGTTTTAAAACTGCAAGCTTATCTATTGAAAGATTAGATCTACATGAAGATAAAAAACAAAAAGAATTTTTTGTACGATTCAAAAATATTCCTTTAGCGCAAAAAGTATCTATAAGAAATATTCGAAGTAAACATATAGGTAAACTCATACAAGTGGACGGAGTTATACGTCAAAAGGGAGATGTAAGACCTAAAGCCATTTCTGCAAAATTTGAATGTCCTTCTTGTGGAAATATAATGAATATAATACAAGTTGATGAAAAATTCAGAGAACCCTCCCAATGTGGTTGTGGTAGAAAAGGAGGATTCAAATTATTAGATAAAGAATTAATAGATATACAAAAAATAGTTTTAGAAGAACCTACTGAAAATTTAGATGGTGGAGAACAAGCAAAGCGTTTCAAAGTTTTGCTTCAACACGATTTAGTTAGCCCCATAGGTGAGAAAAAAACAAATCCGGGCAGCCAAATTAGATTGGTTGGCGTGGTTTCTGAAATACCTATTTCGCTCTCAAGTGGAGGCAAATCTGTTGAATTTGATTTAATATTGGATGGAAATCATGTTGAACCTTTACAAGAAGACTTTGGAGCTGTAATTATAACGCCTGAAGAAGAAGAAAAAATAATTCAATTATCTCAAAAACCAACCTTAATTAAAGATTTAGTTACAAACCTAGCTCCATCAATTTATGGTTATGAAAAAATAAAAGAAGCACTATTATTACAACAATTTGGAGGCATCCAAAAACCAAGAAGTGATGGAATAAAAACAAGAGGAGATATACACATTTTATTGGTCGGGGATCCTGGTGCTGCAAAAAGTCAGTTATTAAAAAGAATCTCCGTAATAGCTCCTAAATCAAGATTTGTTTCTGGAAAAGGGGCATCTGGTGCAGGATTGACTGCAGCAGTTATAAAAGATGATTTTTTGAAAGGATGGGCATTAGAAGCAGGAGCCTTGGTTCTAGCAAATAATGGTTGTGTTTGCATTGATGAGTTAGATAAAATGACGACTGAAGATCGTTCTGCGATGCACGAAGCGTTAGAACAACAAACCGTAACTATTAGTAAAGCGAACATACAAGCAACTTTAAGATGTCAAACAACCGTACTTGCAGCAGCTAACCCTAAATACGGAAGATTTGATCCATATGAGGTTCTAGGAAAACAAATTGAATTACCTCCTGCATTAATGTCTCGTTTTGATTTAATGTTTCCTGTTAGAGATGTTCCAGATCGAGAAAAAGATACTCAAATCGCAAAATTTATTTTAAATTTACATCAAGACAGTACCCGAACGGAAAAAAATGTGGATATTGATACAAATTTATTAAAAAAATATATTGCATACGCGAAGAAAAATGTTTTTCCTAAACTAACTAATGATGCTCTCGAAGAAATAGAAAAATATTATGTTAAAATAAGAAATTCCGGTAGCGATACAGGTGGAATAAAATCCGTTCCAATTACAGCTCGTCAATTAGAGGCATTAATTCGTTTAACCGAAGCATGTGCAAAAGCAAGATTATCTCAAGTTGCAAATAAAGAAGATGCTAAAAGAGCAATAAATTTATTGCATTATTCGTTAGGTCAAATCATGTTGGATCCTGAAACTGGAAAATTAGATATAGATCGAATTACAACAGGAATAACTGCAAGCCAAAGAAGTCATATCGCCATTGTCAAAGAAGTTTTAATCAATTTAGAGAATATAACTATGAAAAAAATACTTCCATTAGCGGATGTTATAAAAGAATGTGAAGCTAAGGGAATAGAGTTGTCTAAAATAGAAGAAACTATTGAAAAATTAAGTAGAAGTGGGGACATTTATCGTCCTAAAAAAGATTTCATATCTAGATTGTGATTTAAATGGAAAATAAAAATAAATTTAAACGAGAAGTTGCAAAAAAGATTCCATTAAAATATTTAATCTCAGGAAAATATGTTATTCAAGAAGGGTGGAATCCTAACTACGTCGATTCTAAATTTGGTAAAATTTCTCGTTTAAACACAATAGGGTTGGTTGTTAAAATAGAATCTCCTACAAAATTTTTATTAGATGATGGTACTGCAACGATAACTGTTAATTGTTTTTCGGATGAAATTCAAAAAAATAATTTAAATGTTAGTGACTCTATTTTAGTTATTGCGAGAATAAGAGAATATGAAAACTCGTTGTGTTTAGTTAGTGAAATACTCAACAAAAACCAAATACATTCAAATAAAAAATGGTTCGAATTTCGAAAATCTTATTTAGATACATTTGAAAATCTAAATCACCAAGAATTTGATTTGATTGAAGAAGAATCACAATATATTGAAACTCCAAATGTAATTGAATTTGAAGTACCTTCAATAGAGAATTATGATGAAAAAGAAATAACTCCTGATAATTTAATTGCGTTTATAAAAAAAAATGATTCAGGCGATGGT
The DNA here is from genome assembly GCA_964498515.1 of uncultured Methanosarcinales archaeon. GTDB lineage: Archaea > Nanobdellota > Nanobdellia > Woesearchaeales > SKGA01 > JAQUYS01. The sequence continues at coordinate 36,056 of CAZCGV010000001.1, read as the reverse complement.
TGTTCAACACAACAAATAATTGATTTTTATGGTCAAGATATTCAAAAAACCATAACTTTACTAATTTCTATGGGTGAAATATATGAAATTAAAGCTGGATTTTTAAAAATATTATGATTGCCACACTGGTCAACTCACCTAAAAATTTATAAACTTAAAAATAAGTTTAAGTTTATGCTAAAATCTTTTAACCCTCGAAAATATCAATTAGACTTATATGAACATTCTCAAACCCAAAACACATTGGTTGTTCTACCTACAGGATTGGGCAAAACAGCAATAGCTATGTTATTAGCGGCTAAACGATTACTTCTTTTTCCAAAAAGCAAAATTTTATTTCTAGCACCTACAAAACCTTTAGCCGAACAACAACTAAATTCTTTCAAAAAACAATTTTTATTCCCTGAAACAGATTTTAATTTATTTACTGGAACAATATCTCCTGAAAAAAGAAAACAACTATATCAAAATACTAAATTTATTTTTTCAACCCCCCAAACTATAGAAAATGACGTCATATCAAGGAATTTTAATTTCGATGATGTGTCTTTAGTTATTTTTGATGAAGCACATAGAGCGAGTGGAAATTACGCATATGTTTTTTTAGCACAAAAATATATGGAAACCCAAAAAGAACCTTTAATTCTAGCTCTTTCCGCATCCCCTGGTTCACAAAAAGAAGAGGTGGAACAAATATGTAAAAACTTACATATATCCAATGTTGAATTTAAATCCTCAAAAGATGAAGATGTACAAAAATATACACAAATAACTGATTTAATTTGGGAAGAAATTTATTTAACTCCTGAAATAAATAAAGCCATCGCTTATCTGAATAAATGCGTAACACTTCGAAAAAATAAATTGGCTGAGATGGGATTTAAAAAAACATCTTTCAATTCAAATTTAGATATTTTAAAAGCTCAACGAGAAATACAACAATCTATTGCGCAAGGAAACATAGATCACACTAAATTAATTTCTATGAGTGTTTTAGCTGAATTAATTAAATTAAATCATTCTTTAGAATTATTGGAAAGTCAATCTCTTTTCGCAGCAAATCAATATATGTCAGGAATATTCTCAAAAAGCAGAATATCTAAAGCCAAATCCATACAAAATTTAGTTAAAGATGTTAATTTTGTTTCATCTTTAGCTACAATAAGAAATGCGATCTCAAATAATGAAATTCACCCAAAAATAATTTTTTTAAAAACTAAACTCAAACAATTGTTAGAAGAAAATCCTCAATCCAAAATAATAATATTCACGCAATTCAGAGATACTGCTTCAAAACTAAAAGAAGAATTAAATAATATATGTTCTTCAAATATTTTTTTTGGTCAATCTAAAAAGAATGGTGTCGGTTTTTCACAAAAGCAACAAAAAGAAATACTTAATAATTTCACAAAAAACCAATTTCAAGTTTTAATTGCAACAAGTGTTGCAGAAGAAGGTTTAGACATCCCTTCTGTAAATCATGTTTTCTTTTATGAGCCAATACCTAGTGCGATTCGTTCAGTACAACGAAGGGGTCGAACTGGAAGACATTCAAAAGGAAACGTAACTATCTTAATATCTAAAGGAACGCGAGATGAAGCATATAGGTGGGCTTCACATCACAAAGAAAAAACTATGTTTAAAGTTTTAACAGACATCTCAATCATTCCACAAAACTCCCCTCAAAAATCCTTACATTCATTCACAAAACCACACCAAAAACTAACAATGTATGTTGATCACAGAGAAAAAGGTTCAGATTTAGTTAAACGTTTACTCACAGAAAATGTTGATTTGAAATTAAAACAATTATCGGTCGGCGATTTTTTAATCTCTAGTGATGTTGTTGTTGAATTCAAAAATGTAAAAGATTTTGTCGATTCTATTATTGATGGTCGCTTATTGGTTCAATTAAAATCAATAACACAATATTCAAAACCTATATTACTCATAGAGGGAGAAGAAGACATATACAAAATTAGAAATGTGGATCCTTCTGCGATTGACGGAATGTTGGCAACAATAGGATTATCATACAAAATACCTGTATTTAGAACTAAAAATTATATCGAATCTGCGAGGTTATTAATTGCTTTCGCAAAAAAAGAACAAGAAAATAAAACTAATACATTCACATTTCATACCGCCAAACCATTAGAGGATGCAGAACTTCAAGAATATATTGTATCTTCTTTTCCAACTATTGGACCTGCTCTAGCAAAAAAAATAATGGATCATTTCAAAACAATAAAATCTTTTCTTCAGTCGAATAAAGAACAATTGATGAAAATAGATAAATTGGGTGAGAAAAAAGCCGATGAAATTTTAAGAATTCTTAATTTAGACTATTCTAAAACTACAAAGTAAGTTTTTTAAATGCTTTCTTCTTCTAAGGAGTCATGGTCAAATGGAACTTAAACAATATCTATAAAGAAGGTGAAAAAACTAAATTACTTTCAGATCTCGACAAACAAGTAAAAAAATTAATTTCTTTTCAAAAAAAAATTAAATCTTGTGGAGAAAAAGAGTTAATTCAAATTTTTAAAATTCAAGAAAAGATCAATCAAATTTCAAATAAACTATATGTTAAAACATACCTCAAACATTGTGAAAATCAAGAAGATAAAAAAACAATAAAAGAATTACAAAAATTAGATTCATTATTAACACAAAATCAAAATAAAATTTTATTTGTAAGTGAATTTATACGAAATCTAAATGAGAAAAAAGCACATACAATTTATTCCAAATTAGGAAAATATAAATATTGTTTCCAATCTATAAGGGATGCCAAAATACACATGCGTTCCATTGAAGAAGAAAAAATATTAAATATTAAAGATTTGAGTGGACAACAAACTTTAACCACTCTTCGAAACATAATTTCATCGAAATTAAAGTTTAAATTTAAAAACAAAAAATTATCTGAAACAGAACTAAATAAATATTTTATGGACCCTCTACCAAAAAACAACATACAAGCATACAAATCTTTATTTTTAGAATACGAAAAAAACGAAGATGTTTTTGCTGAGATTTACAAAGGCTTATCGTTAGATTGGTCTAATGAAATGACTAAAATAAGAAACTATTCTTCATCCATTTCTGCAAGGAATTTTTCAAACACACTTTCAGATAAAACAATTAGTATGTTGTTGGATTTAATAAAAAGTAAACGATTTATATTTCAAAAATTTTTCAAATTGAAATCTAAAATTTTGAAAATACTTAATTCAAGATACCATATCTACACACCTTATAAATTAAAATCAAATAAAAAATATTCGTTCAACATTTCAAAAAAAATAGTTTTAGAAACTTTCAAAGATTTCTCGCCTAAAATTGAAAACTTAGCTAAAAATATTTTTGACCAAAACAACATACATTCAGAAATTTCAGAAAAAAAACGAGGAGGAGCTTTTTGTTATTCTTATGGAAAAGATGAAGTTCCATACATATTATTAAATCACACGGATGATTTAAATTCAATGCTAACTATGGCACACGAACTAGGTCATGGAATACATGGACAATTAGCAAAAGATAAAACTCAAATGACATATCATTCATCCCTTGTTTTAGCCGAAACTGCAAGCATATTCTCTGAATTACTTTTAACAGAAGAGTTATTAAAAAATTCATCAAAGGAAGAAAAAAAATATTTATTATTTCATCACATAAGCTCTGCTTTTGCAAGCATATTAAGACAAACTTATTTTGTACTTTTTGAAATTGAAGCACACAAACTTATTTCTAAAGGGGTAAGTGTGGATGAACTAAATCAAAAATATTATGATTTATTAAAAGAGCAGTTTGGAAATGAAATGAACGTACCCACTATTTTTAAGTATGAGTGGTTGAGAATACCACACATTTATGAGACGCCTTTTTATTGTTACGCTTATGCCTTTGGCAATCTTTTAGTGTTCGCATTATATTCTAAATATCTTGAAGAGGGAAGTAGTTTTGTCAAAAAATATTTAAAAATATTAAGTTCTGGTGGAGACGCAGATGTGGAAGAAATATTAGCTAACGCAGGAATAGATGTAAATGATAAATCTTTTTGGAATGGCGCATTTAAAAAATTAGAAGAAGACATAATTAAGTTAGAATCGCTAATACGTTAAATGCTTAATTATCATTAGTTTTATATTTAAGTTAGTTTTTATTTTATCATGGACCTGTCTTTTTCATTAATGTATTATAAACGCAAAGAAGTTCAATCTGCAATTGTTAGAGAGGCCCAAGATAAAGAATGCTCTGTTAGATTTATAAATGAAGGATTTGGAAAACGACCAGACATTTTAACATATGAAAATGATGTTTTAGAATTAGCAAAAAAGAAAGCGACTTCTTTTCATTGTTCAGAAGAATTGTGGTTTAATCCTTTAGCTTTAAGTACAGGTATGAAACGACGCGAATTAGATGATTTAAGGAAAGGATGGGATCTAATCTTAGACATTGATTGTCCTGAGTGGGAATTATCCAAACTAACAACACACTTATTTATTAAGGCTTTGGAAGCACATGGTGTAAAAACGATTTTTTGTAAATTTTCAGGTAACAAAGGATTCCATATTGCGGTTCCATTTGAAGCTTTTCCTCAAAAAGTATCTTATGAAGGTCAAACTGTATTTTTCAAAAATTTATTTCCAGAGGGGGCAAGAAAAATAGCTTTGTATTTGTTAAGCTACATAACTGAAAATTTTGCAAAAATTAATAATGAGTATGTTGTTTTTTTAGATCAGTTTAAGTTTTCTTTTAAACAACTACAAGCTATCGCAAAAAAAAATTCGCATTCTCTAATAGCTTATCGATGTCAAAAATGTAAATCAATTTCCGAAGAGTCACCTAAAAGTTCAAAATTATCTTATACTTGTATTAAATGTGGAAAATCTTTTAACTCAAAAACAAAAATAGATATTTTACCCTGTCCTTCTTGTGGTTATCCTGTTCAACCAAACATCGAAAAAAACATATGTAAATACTGTAAAATTCCTACCAAATTTGATAAAATTTTCAATTTTTTTGCAGTTGTAGATGTAGACACAATACTTATAGCTTCAAGACATCTATACCGTATGCCGTATTCTTTACATGAAAAATCAAAATTAGTTTCAATTCCTGTAGATAAATCTGAAATTTTAAATTTCAAAAAAGAATCAGCCCAACCTGAACATTGTTCTTTCGAGAAAAGATTTATGTTTAGAGAAAAAGCTCAGCAAGGGGAAGCATCGAAATTAGTTTTATTATCCTTTGATTCCTCTTTCAAAGAATACAATCGTAAAATTGAAAATATACAAAAAGAAATAGAACTACCTCCAAATGCTCTATCTGAAGAATTCTTTCCTCCTTGTATTCAAAAAATTACAAAAGGACTTCAAGACGGTAAAAAAAGAGCCCTATTTGTTTTATTAAATTTTTTAAGAATGGTTGGTTGGTCTTTAGAACAAATCGAAGAGTATGTTCATGAGTGGAATTCAAAAAATCCCGAACCTTTGAGAGAACAATATATAAAAGGACAATTAAGTCAAATTAAACAAGGAAAAAAACCTATTCTCCCCCCAAGCTGTTCAAATAAATCTTACTACGAAGCAATTCAAATATGTTCTCCAGATGAATTTTGTCAACACATAAAAAATCCCTCTCAATATGCTCAAAATAAATCTAAATTAAATCCTTCTAAAAAATTAAAACCTAAAAATAAAATCGAGAAAACTATTCCATACATTTTAATTGTGGATGAAAAAAACATACAAAAAGAATATAAAAAATTAGACCAAATCACAAAAAAAGATTTAATTCGAAAATGTGTTCTAATTATAAAAAATAGTGCAGATGGTTTATTATTGGTAAAAGACATAACTGATATCTGGATTTTTCCTTTACAAACTTTTGTCCAAAAAAAAGAAACGGAAGTAAATTCATTAAAAAGAATTGCTAAAGAGAAGCTTGGATTACGAACATTCTTTCCAAGAGAATTAAAATTGCCTAAAAATTTAATCAAAACTGAAAATAAATTCAATTACTTTTTTTATGCGGTAGTTGATAGGCACATAAACAACTTTAATCCTTCCAATTCCTTCAAAGAAATAAAATGGTTTTCCAAATCAGAGTTATTAAGAAAACTAAAACAAGACGAACACGTATTTTCAAAAGAAATACAAGAAATTCTCAAATTAAATATTTAGCCTTTATTTTCAAAAAAAACCCTAAAAAGAGCGTCCTTAAACAAAAAAACCCTAAAAAGAGCTTATATGTCCAAAATAAATAAAAATAAGCAAAACATTTATAAAGAAACTAGTTTTTCTATCATTTCACTTCAATAATAATATTCATTATTAGTATATGATGTGCTGCCTGGAAATAAGTCCATTTTCAGTACTAACAGTATAACTACTGTTTCTGAAAAAACACAAAGAGTATGATATAAATGAAAAGAGTAAATCCTCGTCACGGAAGTATGCAATTTTGGCCTCGTAAAAGAGCAACTAGAGCTTATGCTAGAGTTAGATCTTTACCAATAGTGACTGAAGTTAAACCTTTAGTTTTCGCAGGCTACAAAGTCGGAATGACTCATTTAATTGGAATAGATTCTCAAAAAAATTCACCTACTAAAGGCGATAAAGTATCTTATCCAGTAACAGTTATAGAATGTCCAAATATTAAACTTGTAAGTGTTAGAACATATAAGGCAAATGGTTATGGATCCTCTGTTAATCAAGAACTATTTTTCAAGCACGATAAAGAATTAATAAGGAAAACAAAAATTTCTTCAAAAATTTCTTCCCTGGAAGATTTAGATAAATTAGATTTAACCGATGTTCTTGACATAACTGCAGTAGTTAGAACTCAACCAATCAAAACAAATTTAGGTAAAAAAACACCTGATGTTTTTGAAATGTCTTTTGGTGGTTCTAATGAAGAAAAAATAAATTACATAAAAAATCATTTAGAGTCTGGTTTTTCAATAAAAGATGCATTTTCTGAAGGTTCAGTTGTTGATTTAAGGTCTGTAACTAAAGGAAAAGGTTTTCAAGGTCCAGTAAAACGATTTGGAGTAAGCATAAGATCGCATAAATCTGAAAAAACCATAAGGGCACCTGGTTCATTAGGTCCATGGAAAGGTCAAGGTCATGTAATGTATCGTATTGCATATGCCGGTCAAATGGGGTTTCATCAAAGAACACAATATAATAATCAAATATTGATGATATCTGACGATTTAGATAAAGTAAATCCTAAAGGTGGATTTGTAAGATTTGGAAATGTTAAATCACAATATCTTTTAATTAAAGGTTCTGTACCAGGTCCTTCAAAAAGATTAATTCATTTAACAGCGCCATTAAGAACGACAAAGCAACCAGCATTACCTACAATTGAGTATGTAAGTGTGGAATCAAAACAAGGTAATTAGGTGATCATGATGAAATTAAATGTTATTGATAAAAACAATGTTGTGAAAAACACAATTGAATTACCACAACAATTTTCCGAGAGTGTTAGACCCGATTTAATTACTCGAGCTGTATTGGCTTTACAAGCAAATAGACGACAACAATATGGCTCAAATCCTGAAGCAGGTCAAAGATATTCGTCATACATTTCTAAACGTAGACATAATTACAAAGGTACATATGGTATTGGTCAATCTAGAACCCCTAGAAAAGTTCTAAATAGACGAGGAACAAGATTTTATTTTGTTGGTGCAACCACTCCACAAACAGTTGGTGGTCGAAGAGCACATCCTCCGAAAGCAGAGAAAATTTGGACTCAAAAAATAAACATCAAAGAAAGAAGAAAAGCAATTCGTTCTGCATTGGCTGCAACAATATTGCCCGAACTAATTTCTGAAAGAGGGCATAAAATTCCTAAAGAATTTCCATTTATATTGGATTCTTCTTTTGAATCTATAAATAAAACAAAAGACTTAGTTCAAATTTTAATTAAATTGGGATTTTCAGAAGAAATTGAAAGAGCCAATAATGTAAGTATAAGGGCCGGAATTGGAAAAATGAGAGGAAGAAAACATGTAACTAAAAAATCATTTCTTTTCGTAGTTTCAAAAGATTGTCCTTTACTAAAAGCTGCAAACAATATTTCAGGAGCAGAGGTTGTTCCTGTAGATTCTTTAAATGCAGAATTATTAGCACCTGGAACTCATCCAGGTAGATTAACCTTATTTACAGATTTAGCAATAAACATTTTAGAAAAATCCAATCTGTATACAAATCAAAAAATTACAGGTGATGCTCAATGATAAAAACCGTTTTAGCTACAGAAAAAGCGACTCGTTTGATGGAGTCTGAAAATAAACTTGTTTTTGTAGTTGATAAAAAAGCGACAAAAAAAGAAATCAAAAATGAAATAGAGGAAATGTTTAAAGTAAAAATTGAACACATAAATACTATGATTGGTCCGGATTCAAAAAAGAAAGCTTATGTCACTTTTTCCGACAACACACCCGCTATCGATTTAGCAACTAAGTTAGGTTTGATGTAAGAGGTATCAAAAAATGGGAAAAAATATTATTTCACAAAGAAGAGGAAAAGGTTCCGCTACATTTAAAACTCATGGTTTAAGATTTAAAGGCGAAGCTAAAATGTTGGAGGCGTCAGACGCAATGGTTATGGATATAGTTCATTGCGCAGGTCACACTGCACCGTTATTAGCATTATATTATGATACTGGAGCTTCAAGTTATGTTATCGCACCAGAGGGAATTCGAGTTGGAGACAAATTAGATTTTTCAAACGAAGCAAAATTAGAGTTTGGAAATGTTTTGAAACTAAAAAACATCCCTGAAGGAATTTCTGTATTCAATATCGAAGCAAGACCAAATGACGGAGGAAAATTTATCCGTTCAACGGGAGCTTCAGCAAGAGTTGTTTCAAAAAATGAAAACGCTGTAACTATTGAGTTTCCTTCAAGAAAACAAAAAAAATTCAATCCTGAATGTCGAGCAATGATTGGAGTTGTTGCAGGCGGTGGAAGAGTTGAAAAACCATTCTATAAAGCAGGAAATAAATTTTATGCAATGAAAGCAAGAAATAAGTATTGGCCAATTGTATCCGCAAGTGCGATGAACGCAGTAGCACATCCATTTGGTAATAAACGTACTTTAAGAAAATCCAAAGCAAAACCAGCACCAAAGAACGCACCACCAGGAAGATTGGTAGGAATGATTAGACCGCGTAGAACTGGTAGAAAAAAATAAGGTGATTAAATGGCTAAAAAAGAATTTACATATCGTTCAAAAACACTTGAAGAATTAAAAGAATTGAGTTTATCTCAATTATCTGAAATCTTACCTTCACGTCAAAGAAGATCTATTAAAAGAGGATTTTCAGAAGAAAAAAAAACGTTATTAAAAAAAATAGAGACAAAAAATAATGTCAAAACACATCGTAGAGATATGATTATTTTGCCTTCTATGGTAGGAAAAACTGTGCAAATATTCAATGGACACAAATTTGAACCAATAACCCTTCGTCAAGAAATGATTGGACAATATTTCGGAGAATTTGCATTGACTAGAAAACGAGCTGTACATACTTCAGTTGGAGTCACAAACAAACCTAAAAAATAAGGCGATAAAATGGCAAAAACAAAATATGCATATGAAAAATTTGATGAAACTTGTGCTTCAGCATACGGACGAGATTTACCAGTGTCTACCAAAAACTCAATTGAGTTATGCTCTTTTTTAAGAGGAAAATCAGTTGAAGAAGCTACAAAAATTTTAGAAAATGTTTTAACATTCAAACAAGCAATACCTTATAGGAGATTTAACGATGGAGTTGGTCACAGAAGAGGTAAGATTGGGCCAGGAAGATATCCTCAAAAATTAGCATCAATAGTATTAAAATTGTTAAAAAATATTAAAGCAAATGCAGAAACAAAAGGATTATCTGATTCATTAAAATTAGTACATATGTGCGCGCATAAAGCAGCTACACCTTTTCATCAAGGTCGACAAAGAAGGCGTGCAATGAAACGAACACACATAGAATTAGTTGTTAAAGAAACTGCTAAAAAAGAACAACCGAAACCTAAAACCGAAACAAAAATTTCAAAAGGTGAAAATAAATGATTGAACGAAAATTCGTATCCCAAAAATTTAGAGAGTTTCACATAAAACAATATCTCAAACTCGAATTAAATCGAGCAGGTTTAAGCGATGTTAAACTCCAAAGAACAAGCATGGGTGAAAAAATTTTAATATCTGCAAATAGACCGGGTTTAGTAGTTGGAAGAGGTGGAGCAGTTATTCAAAAATTAACAAAAGTAATGAAAGATGATTTTAAATTAGAAAATCCTGAAATTGAAATTGATGAATTAAAAGATGTAAATTCAGATGCAACTGTAGTTGCTGAAAATATTGTTAATCAATTAGAACGTTTTGGTTCACAAAGATTCAAAGGAATTGGACATAAAACACTAAGCAGAGTTATGGATAGCGGTGCTTTAGGTGTGGAGATATTAATCTCTGGAAAAATACCTTCATCAAGGGCAAAAAGTTGGAGATTTGCAGCAGGCTACATGAAAAAATGTGGAGATATTGCAATAACAGGAGTTAATACTTGTAAAACAAGCGCATGTTTAAAGACCGGCATTGTAGGAGTTCAAGTTAAAATAATGCCTGGTTCAACAATTTTGCCAGATAAAATTGAAATCAGTTCAACAGAAATAGAACGTGCACCGATTTTAGAAACTAAAAATCGTTTAAAAGAAGTAAAGCAAGAAAAGCCTAAAAAAAGAACAACAAAAAGAGAACCTAAAAAAACTTCAACAAAAAAGAAAGTAGAAAAAGAATCGAAACCTAAAAAAGAAAAAGTTGTTGAAGAAGAAATTCCGTCTTCGGAGGATAAAAAATGAAATTCAAAGAAATTTTAACAATGACTCCTGCAGACCGAGATAAAAAATTAAAAGAATCGCAAATGGAATTACTTAAATTAAGAGCACAAGTATCTCAAGGAACAGTACTAAAAAGTCCTGGTCAAGTAAAACAATTAAAAAAAATAATAGCACAAATATCCTCTGTAAAGGATGACGAGGCTAAATAATGGTTGATATTTGTCCAGTAACGGGTCTCCCAAAAGAACTTTCAGCATGGGATAACATTTCAAAAGAAAGTCAAAAAATAGTAATCAAAATAATCAAGAAAAAATTTGGAAAACAATATACTGTTGTTGAAGGATTAAATCCTACTGAAATTGATGTGAAAGATATCACAAAGAAACTAAAAAATAAATTCGCTTGTGGAGGAACAGCAAAAAAAGATTTTATTGAATTGCAAGGCAATCACATTACCAAAATAAAAGATGTTTTGATTGAACTTGGTTTTGCTCCCGAAACAATTGAAGTTCACAATGGCAAAAGATAAAGTTCAAAGATTGTCTTTCATAGGCAACCAAGTTTGCATCCTAGGTGCAAAAAATCAATCTTATGTTGGGTTGAAAGGTAAAATAGTGGATGAAACAAAAAACACATTCATTATTGTGAAGGAAGGTTCAAAAAAAACAGTTTTGAAAAAAGGAACCGTTTTTACAATTGAAAACGTCACCATTACGGGCGATTCAATAATTGGACGATGTGATCAAAGAATCAAAAGATAAAAAATCTTTTGAAGTTAAAAATCCAATTTTTAACAATTAAAAAATAATTAAACAAGAGGAATGAAGAATGACTTCAAACATTACAAACACAAGTGTTCGCGGAAAAATAATCGTAGGTAAAGTTGTTAGTGCCAAAATGCACAAAACAGTGACTGTCGAATGGGAACGAAAAGTTCTTTTAAGAAAATTCGAACGGTTTACTAAAAAAACTTCCAAGGTCGCCGCGCATAACCCAGAAAATATCAACGCTCAGGAAGGAGATTTAGTTAAAATTGGAGAAGTTAGACCTCTTTCAAAAACTAAAAATTTTACCGTATTGGAAATTTTAGAAAAAGCTACAGGTAATTAAAAATGAAAGCAATAAAAGCAAACGTAACGAACGGATTACAAATTGGCTCTCATGTTGATACGTGTGATAATTCAGGAGCAAAATTAATTAAAATAACTGGCGTTAAACGTAAAAAAACTGTTAAAGGAAGAATCCCTGGAGCAGGAGTGGGAGATATGGTTGTAGTTGCAGTAAAAAAAGGTCGACCCGATATGCGAAAAACTGTTGCATACGGAATTGTAGTAAGACAAAAAAAGGAATTCAAACGACCTGATGGCACAAGAGTTAGTTTCGAGGACAACGCAGTAGTTATATTAAAAGACGATAAAGGTAATCCCAAAGGAACTATTTTCAAAGGACCGATTGCTAAGGAAGCTGCAAGTAGATGGCCTGCTGTTGCAAAAGTAGCAAACATAATATTATAGAGGTATTAAAATGAAATCAATATTTTCACTAAGTTGGTTAAGAAGCATTAAACCAAACAAACAAAGAAAATTTCGTACTAACGCACCATTACATATAAAAGGCGAATTTTTGAATGCACATCTTTCAAAAGAACTTCGTTCAAAAGAAGGAGTTAGAAGTTTAAGAGTTAGAAAAGGAGATAAAGTTAAAGTTTTAAGAGGACAATTCAAAAATAAATCCGGAGTGGTTGAAAAAGTTTCCGTTTCAAAATCAAAATTATATATAACTGGAATAGCTCTAACTAAAAGAGATGGATCAAAATCTCTTTATCCTGTGGATCCTTCAAACGTTATGCTTTTAGAATTATTTAAAGAAGATAAAAAAAGATTAAAAAATCTTAAAAAGAGTGATTAAAAATGACAAAACAACATTTAAAACGATTAGCAAGTCCTAAAAGTTGGGCAATCAAAAAGAAAAATATAACTTTTACGACAAGACCAAATCCAGGGCCGCACAAAATGTCTCTTCAGATGCCAATCACATTAATTTTAAGAGATTTATTGAAGATAGCTAAATCTACAAAAGAAGTTAAATTCATATTGAAAAATAAATCTTGTATGGTTGATGGTAAACTTTGCCATGATTATAGACGACCTGCAGGGATTATGGACATAATTTCTCTTCCATCAATAGATTCGTATCATATGATATTAATAAACAAAAAAAATAAATTATATTTAAGTCAAATAACTAAAGAAGATAGTTCATTTAAATTAGTAAGAATTTCCTCTAAAACAAACCTAAAAGGAAATAAAGTTCAATTAAATTTCACAGATGGTCGAAATATGTTAATTAAAGATGCAACTACATATGCCATTGGAGATAGTTTGAAAATAAATTTACCGGAGCAAAAAATATCTGAACATTATCCTTGTATATCTGGTGCCCCAGTTATTTTAATTGCAGGAGCCCATGTCGGTGAAGTGGGAACTATAAAAGAATCAAAAGATTCGATTGTAACAATCAAAACAGACGATGCTGAATTTACAACAAAAAAATATTTTGCATTCGTGGTGGGAAAAAATAAACCAGTGATAAATTTATAGGTGTATTAAAATGAATGTCATGAAAAAAATAAAAATTGATAAGCTAACTTTAAACATAGGTGCAGGGAAAGATGCAACTATGTTAAAAAAAGCAGTCAAATTATTAAAAAATATAACTAATGTTGATCCTGTTCAAACCATAACACAAAAAAGATTGGCTGCTTGGGGGTTAAGACCCGGTCTACCTATCGGCGCAAAAATTACTTTAAGAGATAAAGAAGTGGTTAACGAATTAGTAAAAAGATTATTTATGGCTAGAGATAATAAATTAAAAGCAGAGTGTTTTGATAATTATGGAAATATATCTTTTGGCATCCATGAATACGTTGATATCCCTGGTGTTAAATATGATACTGAGTTAGGAATTTTAGGATTGCAAGTTTCAATTACTCTTTCCCGACCAGGATTTAGGGTAAAAAAACGTAAAATTAGAAAAACATCCATAGGTAAAACGCATTTAATAAAAAAAGAAGAAGCAATTTCATTTACAAAAGAAACATTTGGACTTGCTTTAGAGGAGAATTAAAATGACTACTTCCAATCATGCAAAAATGGTAAAACAAATTGGCATCAAGCCAGGAAAATATCAAAAATATTTGAAACATAATGTTCCAAGAGATCGTAAATTTGGTCAGTCTACAAAAAAATGTAAATTATGTGGACGAACAGGAGCTCATGTAGGTAAATATGGTTTAGATGTATGCAGACAATGTTTTAGAGAAAATGCCCTAGAATTAGGTTTTAAAAAGTTTAGTTGAGGTTAAAAATGTCACTTAATGATCCATTAGCAAATGTGTTGTCAAAATTGAGCAATGCCACAAAAATAGGTAAGTTTGAAGTAATTGTAGATAATAACTCCAAATTAATACGAAAAGTTTTATCAATTATGAATGATGCAAATTATATTCAAGAAATTCAAGAAATAAAAGATTCAAAAGGAGATTTTCTAAAAATTACCTTAAGTGGAAATCTAAATAATTGTGGAGTTATAAAACCACGATTCGCTGTAAAAATTGAAGATTATGAAAAATTTGAAAAACGATTTTTACTCGCTAAAAATTTTGGATTTTTACTAGTTTCAACAAACCAAGGTTTGATGACGCACAAAGAAGCCAAAGATAAAAAATTAGGAGGAAAACTCATTAGCTTTTGCTATTGATATAATATAAAATGTCTCAAACAAAAAATTCAGAAATATTCTCCATACCTGAAGGAGTTACATGCATTATTGATAAAGGTATTGTCACTTTTAAGGGCCCAAAAGGAGAAGTATCAAAATCATTCACACACCCCTTAATAAATTTAAAGGTTGAAGGAAATAAAATTGAATTAAAAACTGAGAAAGTTAGGCAATCTGAAAAAAAATTATTAAATACATTTTTATCCCTTTTAAAAAATTTGGTTAAAGGAGTTTCAGAAGGACACATGTATAAATTAAAAATTTGTTCAGGTCATTTTCCAATGAATGTTTCAATAAAAAATAATATTTTAGAAATTAAAAATTTTATTGGAGAGGCAGTTCCAAGAAAATGCATTTTAAATTCAAATGCAGAGGTTAAACTAGATGGAACTATAATAACTGTTTTTGGAATAGATAAAGAGTTAGTTTCTCAAGTCGCTGCATCAATAGAAAAAACAACTCGTAGAAATGGTTTTGATAAACGTATATTTCAAGATGGAATTTACATAATCGAAAAAGACGGTAAAAAAATTGAATAGGTGTTATTATGATACAAAAAGTTATAGAACTTCGTAAAAAATTAAAATCAAAGAAACCAATCTTCAAAACACATGATTCCCATAAAAAGAAACGTGTTGGCGATGGTTGGAGACGACCGAAAGGAAGACAAAATAAAATGAGGTTACATCGAAAAGGATATGCTAGAGGATGCTCTACAGGATTTGGTTCTCCTGCTATGGCTAAGGGTTTATCTTCTGAAGGTTTAACTCAAAATTTAATTTATTCAGCATCGGATTTAGAATCTCTTAATCCTTCAAAAGATGGAATAATAATTTCAGGCCCTATGGGTATGAAAAAGAAATCCGAACTTTTAGAGTTTGCAACAACTAAAGGGTTCAAAATATTAAATTTGAAAATTGATAAATTTAAAGAAACATATGAAAAAATGTTACAAAATAAAAAAGATCAAAGATCAAAGTTATTAAAAAAGAAAAATCAAAAACAAAAAATAATTGAAAAACCTAAAAAAGAAGCAAAAACTGCTGAAAAAGAAACAGAAAAAACTCCTGTGGTTGAAAAATCTGAAAAAATAGAAACCCCAAAAGGTGACAACAAATGAAATTGTCGGTTCAAAAGAAAATTGCAAGCAAACTATTGAAATGCTCACTTAAACGAGTAAAAATTTCTCCAGATAGATTGTCTGAAGTTAGTAAAGCAATTACAAGAAATGATATGTCTGATTTAGTTAATCAAGGCATAGTTGTTAAAGCTCCTATGAGAGGGGTGTCTAGAGTTAGAGCAAATCACAAAGCAAAACAAAAAAGTAAAGGATTACAAAAAGGACCTGGAAAACATAAAGGTAAGAAAACTACCAGAAATCCCTCGAAAGAATCTTGGATGATCAAAATAAGATTATTAAGAACTTTTTTGAAAGAATTAAAAGAGAAAAAACTTTTGAATGCTGAAAATTATAAAAATTTATATAGAAAATCAAAAGGTGGATTTTTTAGAAACAAACGTCACATAAAGATTTACATAGAAGAACATAATCTAATGAGGAAGGGATAATTATGGCAAAAAATAGCATATTCACTGTTGCATATCGGCGAAAAAGAGAAGGTAAAACTAATTATAAAAGAAGATTAACTTTATTGAAAAGCAACTTACCAAGATTAGTTATTCGAAAAACAAATACCGAAATAGTTTTACAGTTGGTAAATTATTATGAAGATGGAGATAGAGTTATTGCAACAATACCCTCCAAAAAACTAACTAAATTTGGTTGGGAATACAGTAAAAAATCAATTCCTGCAGCATATTTAACAGGTTTATTATTGGCAAAAACAGCTAAAGATAAAAAAGTAAGTGAAGCAGTTTTAGATTTAGGATTGCAAACACCGCAACAAAAATCAAAAGTTTATGCAGCACTAAAAGGTGCAATAGACGGAGGACTAAATATTCCTGCAGATGCGAAAGTTTTCCCCGAAGAATCAAGATTAAAAGGCGAACACATAGCAAAAATGTCGGATTTATATTTATTCAGCAAATATAAATCTAAAAACTTAGATGTAACTAAAATGCCAACTGTTTTCGAAGCAGTTAAAAAGAAAATAATGGAGTAATCAAAATGAAACAAAATAACTCGCAAAAAAATAGACTACCTCAAAATTTTGACGATGCTACAGCTAGTTTAGATGCTTGGGTGCCTAAAACTGAATTAGGTAAGAAAGTAAAATCAGGGGAAATCAAATCCATAGATGAAATATTAAATACAGGTATGCGAATATTAGAACCTGAAATCGTAGATACATTATTAACTTTAAAAAGTGAATTATTATTAATTGGGCAAGCAAAAGGTAAATTTGGCGGCGGTCAAAGAAGAGTGTTCAGACAAACACAGAAAAAAACGAGAGAAGGTAATAAACCTAAATTTGCAACTATGGCCGTAGTTGGAGATAGCGATGGTCATGTAGGTGTTGGATTTGGAAAATCTAAAGAAACTGTGCCCGCGAGAGAAAAAGCATTAAGACAAGCAAAATTAAATTTAATCACAGTAAGACGGGGAAGTGGCTCTTGGGAAGAAGATTCAAATGAACCTCATTCAATTCCTTTTGCAGTAACAGGTTCTTGCGGTTCATATAGATTAATGTTAATGTCTGCACCAAAAGGTAAAGGCTTGGTTTGCGATAAAGAGATTGCTAAAATTTTAAAATTAGCAGGAATACAAAATGTGTGGGCCAAATCCCAAGGACAAACAAAAAATAAAATAAACGTAATAACTGCAACAATGCAAGCATTAAAAAAATTATCAAGAACGAGAATAATGCCTGAACACATGGAATTTTTATCCATTGCAGAAAGTTCAACAAAAAAATCACAAAAGGTGGATTCAAATGAGTAAATTAGCAGTAATTTTAATCAGAGGTTTGGTTGGAGTTCGTAGAGATATAAGAGAAACATTATATTTTTTAAATCTGAAAAAAAAACACACATGTGTTGTGGTTGAAGATACGCCAACTTATCGTGGAATGCTTAAAAAAGTTGAAAATTTTACAACATATGGTGAAGTTTCAGATGAAATAATGGCATTATTAAAAGAAAAAAGAGAGAAAAAATTAAAAGACGGAACTATTAAAAAGTTTTATTCCCTTGCACCTCCAGTAAAAGGTTTTGAAAGAAAAGGAATAAAAAAATCATTTGTCGTTGGTGGAGCTTTAGGCTACAGAGGCGAAAAAATAAATGAATTAATTTCCAAAATGATATGAGGTATCCAAAATGACAACTAATCATCGTAAAAAAATTTCAAGACATCGAGGTTCCTGGACACACGGTCATGGTGAAAAGAAAAAACATCGAGGCGCAGGTAGTCGAGGAGGTCGTGGAAATGCAGGTTCCGGTAAAAGAGGAGATGCAAAAAAACCATCCTTTTGGAAAATAAAGAATCGTGAAGGAAAACACGGATTTACTAATCCAACTACAAAATTAGTAGTTGCAGCAACAATAGCCCAGTTAAATATGAACATACATTATTTAATTGAAAATCAAATGGCTAAACAAGAAGGTAATTTATTTCTTGTAGATTTATCTGCATTAGGTGTGGATAAGTTAATTGCTACAGGTAATCCTAAATTTGCTTTCAAAATTGTTGTTAAAAGCGCAACAGAGTCTGCAATTGCGAAAATAAAATCTGCGGGCGGTTCAATTGAATTAAATGAGCCCTCTAAAGAATAATTTTTATTTTTTATTTTTTAATACGGGAAGATTTTTAAATAAGTTATTCCCCTTAAATGTATTTTGGGTGTAAAAATATGACGTTGATGCAAAAAATTCTTAACATAATTCCAGAAGTTAAGGCGCCAAAAGAAAAAAAATTACCTTTTGGTCAAAAATTAAAATGGACTGCGTTCGTATTAATTTTGTTCTTCATTTTAGGAGCTGTACACTTATATGGTTTAGGCGCTAATGCCCTATCACAATTCGAATTTTTATCTGTTGTACTCGGAGCTAGTTTTGGTTCCATAATTTCATTAGGTATTGGTCCTATTGTAACTGCATCTATCGTTCTACAATTGCTTAACGGAGCAGGAATATTAAATTTTGATTTAACGACACACCATGGAAAAGAAAGTTTCCAAGGAACTCAAAAATTATTAACTTATTTTTTCATAATTTTGGAAGCATGCATATATGTTTTAATGGGAGGTTTATCTCCTAAAGCAGGAATCCATCCAATAGTTTTAATAATTCAGTTATGTATAGGTGCATTAATTATTATGTATTTAGACGAAATAATAAACAAATGGGGTTTTGGAAGCGGGATATCTTTATTCATCGCAGCCGGAGTATCGCAATCCATATTTGTTCAAGTATTAAGTCCATTACACCCCGTTACTGCAGGAGTATCTGATCCAAATACATATGTTGGAGCAATTCCTCAAATATTCAAATCATTAACTATGGGGGATTCATTAACTGTAGGATTGAAATTATCTGTGCTAATTGCAACCGTCGTTGTTTTCTTAATAGTTGTTTTCGCACAAGCGATGAAAGTAGAAATTCCTTTATCATTTGGAAGAATAAGGGGCCACGGAATACGATGGCCTTTAAATTTTATTTATACAAGTGTTATTCCAGTTATTTTAGTTTCAGCATTAATTGCAAATATACAATTACTAGCCAGATTAGTTAGTAATGCGGGAATTTCTTGGCTATCTTGGCTAGGAACATTTTCAGGCGGTCAAGCAGTAGGGGGTCTTGCTGCATGGCTAACAAATGTTAATTTACTAAGTAAAATAGTTCAAGGAAATGTTGTTGCAATGGATTTTGCACAAGCTGGTGTTTACATGCTCATAATGATTGCAGGATCAGTATTATTTAGTTGGTTCTGGATGCAAACATCTGGTTTAGATCCACGTGCTCAAGCCAAACAAATGATGTCATCAGGATTACAAATTCCAGGCTTTAGAAAAGATGCTCGAGTTTTAGAGCGATTACTGAAAAGATATATATATCCTCTAACAGTTATGGGTGGAATATTTATAGGTTTCTTAGCTTCAATAGCAAACATGACTGGTGCCTTAGGAAGTGGTACAGGATTATTATTAACAGTTATGATCATCTACAAATTATATGAAGATGTTGCCAAACAACACCTCGAGGATATGAATCCAGCACTACGTAAAATGATGGGGCGATAAATAGATGGCAGGAATGAGTTCCATTTTAAATCCGCTTTTAAACCCCTTATTGGTTCTAAGTCCTTTTTGGATAATTTTAATAATCTCAATCTTAGTTTCAACAATAACAACATTAATTTACAAATACACTACAGATCAAAAAAAATTAAAAAATCTAAAAAAAGAAACTAAAGCTTGTCAAGAAAAACTAAAATTAAATTCATCCAATCCAGAAAAAAGTCTTCAAATTCAAGGAGAACTGATGAAGTTAAATGTAGAATATATGAAATCTTCATTTAAACCAATGTTTTTCACAATTATACCTGTTCTTTTATTTTTTGGATGGCTAGGCGCAACTTTGGCATTCATTCCTTTACAACCAGATGTGCCATTCTCCATAAATGCAACATTGGCTGAAAACATAGATGCAGAAATTTCTTTAATGTTGCCCGCAGAATTAACCATGGAAGATCAAGAAACTAAAACCGCTCAAACAAATCTTGGATGGGAAGGAATTAAAGGGCCTGCAGGACAATATGATTTAATACTCAAAAATGAAGAAACGCAAGAAGAACAAATCATTTCAGTATTAATAACTGAAGAACAAAAATATTTGGATCCTTTAAACGAATTAAACTCCCCCACATTCAAAAAAATAGCCATCAATCACCAAAAACTACAGCCCTTCAAAGGAATACCTGTATTAGCAAATATTTTTTGGATAGGTAATTTTGGATGGCTAGGCGCATACATTTTATTTTCTTTAATCTTCTCAACATTGTTAAGAAAATTATTAAAAATTGCATAAATTTAATATGTTGAGTTTATTATAAACGAATATTTATAAATGAACTTTGTTTTCTATACTTTTACATACTAGACAAAAAAATGAAATAGAGGTTATATTATGCCAAGAGGTATGTTTAAGTCAAGAACGTTTCGTAGAATATTTAAAAAAGTTCCAGGAGGAGCAACAGTTCTCCGTTACTTTAGAAGAAAACCAAGTGTAGCTCATTGTGGTAGATGTGGTGCTGAATTACAAGGCATTCCACGTGCAAATCCCAAAGATATGGCAAAGCTTTCAAAAACAGAAAGAAGGCCTGAGAGACCATTTGGTGGTGTTTTATGTTCAAATTGTCTTAGAGACATTATAAAATACGAAGCAAGAGAAGAGTCAGACAAAGAAAGTATGGATTAGATTATTCTTTTCCATCTCAGTAAGTTAAGGTAACTACTTACATAAAAGAAGAGAAGGAGGTCAAAATGTTAAATCAAATTGGTCGTATATGTGTAAAAATTGCAGGCAGAGATGCAGGTAAAGAATGTGTAATTATAGATATTTTAGATGATAATTATGTGTTAATTGATGGTGCAACAAGAAGAAGAAAATGCAATATTTCTCATCTTGAACCGACAAAAAAGATTTTAGATTTAAAAAAGAATGCAGATCACAAAACGATTGAAGCATTATTTAAAGAAAACAATTTAGAATTTAGAACAGAAACCAAGAAAAAATCAAGCACTGCAAAGCCAAAAAAACAACACGTGGTTCGAAAGAAATCTAAATAATTTTTTTATTTTATTATATTTTAATATTTTTCTCAGATTTGTTTTTAACCAATAAAGTTCTATTATCTATAACTACAACACTTATCAAAGCCACTTTTTGTAATTCTTTCACATGTCTATACAATGTCGCTCGCGAACAATACTTTTTTTCATCAACAAAATAACTTTTTAAACCAAGCATATCTACATCCAAACTTTCCACAACATCCATTATTTTTTGTTTAATCCAATCTTTTCTAGTTTCACCAAGTATATTTAAATCTGAAGTTGCGTAGCTACTTGCATTCGTTATTTGATTTTCTTTTTGAGACTCTTTTTCCAGTTTATAGTCGTATGCATTAAAACTCTCTAATTCTTGTGTATTCTCTTGTTTTAAAGCCGTGGGAGATGTTTTTAAATCAACATATTCTTTCAATTCTTCAATCTTTTTCACAAATTCATCTTTCAACCAAACAAAATTATCTTCAGATGGTTCTTTTAAATTGGATTCTTTTGAAATCAAAAGGTTTTTAGCCAATATCCTTTGATTCTCAAGAATTCTTGAGTTTTGAGCTTCCAAAAATTCTATTTTTCTCTCTAAATAAAGTATTATTTTTGATTTTTCGCTCTTTTTATTCTGTTTTGTTTCCAATTTACCCTCAACATCAAAAATGTCTTCTTTTTTATAAATTTAGTCTTTGTCTCAAAAATCTCACGTGAGACTGGATTGAGACTAATTTTTTATTGATGCGGCTTTAAAATGGGTTTCCATAGGAAATAAGGGGGTGTCTCAAAAATCTCAAAAATCTCATTGAGATTGAGACAAATGAGACGGAATTTCCTAAAATGTACTTAGGGAGGCTAAAACTAGTGTATTCATTAATCTCGTATGAGACTGTACTGAGACTTCTCGATGCACTGGCCTCACTGGACAAGTTGCAATAACGTATATAAATGACACAGACTATCTTAATTTAGCTCCCATGACAAGCAATTGTCTACTGAAATAAAATGGGATAACCAAGGAGTTAAAAATGGAAAACATAGATATAAACAAAAATTCACCTGAAAAAAAATTCAGGGCAAGTCCGATAAGTGCAACGATTTGGTCTAACGAAGTTAGAACCTCTGAAGGCGAATTGAAGGTTTTTAGAACTATTCACGTCGAAAGAACATATAAGGATAAAGAAGGTAAATGGC
Organism: uncultured Methanosarcinales archaeon; assembly: GCA_964498515.1. Lineage (GTDB taxonomy): Archaea > Nanobdellota > Nanobdellia > Woesearchaeales > SKGA01 > JAQUYS01. The sequence goes on along the minus strand of CAZCGV010000001.1, from coordinate 13,494 downwards.
AAAAAACCAATTCTTTAAGAGTCAACGATCTGCCTAAAGCAATTTTAGTTTTAAATAAAGCATACGAATATATAAGCATAGTTGAAGAAGGCGATGAAATAACGGAGGAGTAAGATGACTAAAGAATCAACAGTCAGCGACTTACCAGGAGTCGGCTCCGCAACAGCAGAAAAATTAGCTGCAGGTGGTTTCGATTCATTAATTGCAATTGCTGTAGCTACACCGGCAGAATTATTGAATGCATCAGGAGTAACTGAAGCTGCTGCTCGTAAGATGATTCAAGCGGCACGTTCTATGCTTGATATGGGGTTTCAAACGGGCGATGAAATTTTAGCTAAACGAAAAAAAATAATCAAACTAAAAACTGGCGTATCGGCATTCGACATGATGATGGGTGGAGGATTTGAAACAGGTGCAATCACAGAATGTTTTGGTCAATATGGTTCATCCAAAACACAAATTGCACACGTTTTATGTGTTACTTCCCAAATAGAAGAACCTGATGCAATAGCGGTATTCATTGACACAGAAAATACATTTAGACCCGACCGAATACAACAATTATCTTTAGGCGCAGGTTTAGATCCAGAAAAAGTTCTAAAAAACATTCGAGTAGCGAGAGCATTTAACTCTGATCACCAAATGCTTTTAACGGAAAAAGTGGAAGAACTAATTAAAAATGGAGATAAAGTTCGTTTAATTGTTGTTGATTCACTCACAGCTCATTTTAGAGCAGAATTTGTTGGACGAGGAACTCTTGCAGATAGACAGCAAAAACTAAACAAACACATGCATGTGTTATCTAAACTTGCAGATATGTATAATATATGTATATATGTTACCAATCAAGTAATGGCTAAACCAGATGCTTTTTTTGGAGACCCCACTGAAGCAATTGGCGGAAATATAGTTGGACACAATAGTACTTTCAGAATTTATTTACGTAAAGGCAAGAAAGGCACTAGGGTGGCTAAATTAGTGGACAGCCCAAATCTTCCAGATACAGAATGTATTTACGAAGTAACCGAATCAGGCCTTAAAGACGTTTAATTTTTTTATTTTTTTAAAATACATTAACTTTTTATACTATGAAAAAAACATCTTATCATGATCATATTAAAAAAAGATTACAAACAAGGAATTGTTTCTTTAAAAATATCTGCCCAAGAAGATTTATGGTATCTTTCACACATACTTACTCCTAAAGACAAAGTTACCATGAGGTCTGAACGTAAAATAAAAATTTTTCAAGGTTCCGATGAAGCAACTGCAATAAAAAGACAAATGGTGTTATTAACATTAAACATCGAAGACATAAATTATAATTCTTCATTACACCAATTAAGATTGAAAGGAAAAATAACTGAATGTCCTGATGATGTTCCAAAAGGCTCATATCATACATTTGGTGTTGAATTAAATTCAACATTAACCATTCAAAAAAACTCATGGCCAAATTATTTAAGAGATAAATTAGATGAATCAACAAAATCCAATTCAAAAAATATTTTGATTGTTGTTTTTGACAGAGAAGAAGCAATAATATCTTTAGTAAAACAAACAAACATAGAACACTTAGTAAATTTAACTGCCGACGTTCAGAAAAAAGATTTACAATCAAACATAGGTGAAACAATATATTCTCAAATATTAAAAAAAATCACTGAATATATTTCTCAATACAATATTTCAAATATGATATTTGCATCTCCTTCTTTTTGGAAACAATATTTAGAAAAACTTTTACCACCCGAATTAAAATCAAAAAGCGTATTTGCAACATGTTCTGAAGTTCATAAAAAAGTAGTTTCAGAATTGTTGTCTAGACCCGAATTAAAATCAATACTGGAATCTCAAAGAACTGCTGCCGAATTAGATTTTGTAAATTTAATGTTGGAGAAAATAGAAAAGAATTTAATCTCTTATGGGCTTGAAGACATAAAACAATCTTCTCAAATGGGTGCAATTTCTCAACTCGCGGTCACAGAAAATTTCATAACAAAAATGAGAGATCGAAATTCATATGATTCATTGGATTCAATATTAATAAAAGTTGATTCATCTAACGGAAAAATAATTTTTATAACTTCCGAAGATGCTTCAAGACAAATAGATGGTCTCGGAGGAATAGTGGGAATTTTAAGATGGAATTTGAATCAATAATAACCGAATTAACTCAATTAATAAAAAATAAAAAAGAATTAAAGCCGTTAGATGATTCACTAATAAATTCATGCATATTAAAAAATAAAAAAGATTTAGATTCAATTATAGAAAAATATACTTCTTTCAAACAATTCCAAAAAAGCACATTATGTAAAGAAATAATTTCTAAAATCCGTGCAGATTTAAGAGAAATATATGGAATCTTCATAAAAACAAATTTAAACACATTCGAAACAAAAATAAATCAATTAAAAACATATGAAGATCCTTTAATTGAAAAAATATTACTTTCACATCAATCCTCTATGGAAAGATTAAATTATTACACAAAAATATATTCTTTAATTTTTGAAAAATTAATTGAATGGGGATTAAATAAAAAATATTCTTTAATAGATTTAGCGTGCGGTTTTAATCCATTCGCATACAAATATTTACCGTTAAAACCCACAACCTATATTGCTTCAGACCTTTCTACAGAAGATATGGTTATCATCGAATCATTTTTTAAAAAAACAAAGATAAAAGGAAAAACAATGGCCTTAAATTTAATAACTCAACAAGATTCAGAAATATTAAAACAACAACACGACGTTTGTTTTTTATTTAAAGCGCTGGACTCATTGGAATCTAAATCAAGACACAGTTCTAAAAAATTAATTTCAAAAATAAATACAAAATTTTTTGTAATCTCATTCCCTAAAAAAACAATTGGTGGTAAAAAAGACATCCAAATAAATAAACGTTCTTGGTTTGATAAATTTTCAGATCAAAATTTCACTAAAAAAGAAATTTTTGACATTGAAAACGAAGTATTTTACATACTTCAAAAATGAGTGATTCAGAATCTAATAAAATCACTCCTTCTAAACAACATTAAGGTGCTGTTATTCATCAATAGAAAATAGTAACATATAAATATGAGTTCGTCAACATCAAGTGTGAAAAAGAGTGTGAGAACTTTTTCGGGGGCATATAATGATTGTAAAAGACGAGTTTTTAAGTAAATTAAGAAGATATTTCTCCTTGAATTTGTATGAAGCAAAAATATGGACTGCATTGTTATCCAGAGGAGTTAGCACAGCAGGAGAACTTTCTGACATTGCTAATGTACCAAGATCAAGAAGTTATGATGTTTTAGAATCTTTAGAGAAAAAAGGATTTGTGGTAATGAAAATTGGTAAACCTATAAAATATGTTGCAGTGCCACCAACTGAAGTTTTAGAAAGGGTAAAAAAGAATATTTCCCAAGAAACACAAGAACAAATAAAACAATTAGAACATTTAAAGAACACTGAAATAATAAATGAATTAAGTTCATTACATACACAAGGTGTTGAATTAATTGAACCCTCTGATTTATCAGGCAGTATTCGAGGAAGAACAAATTTATATAATCACATGGAATTCACAATTCGGGAAGCTGAAAGTGTGGTGACTATAATGACTTCCACACAAGGTTTGATAAGAAAAGTAGAAGGTTTATCCCCCGTACTGCAAGAATTAAAAAAACGTGGCGTGACAATAAGAATCGCTGCACCAATAAACACTCCTGAAGCTAAAAAAGCGGCAGAAACATTAAAAGATGTTGCAGATGTAAGGCACATAGATCATATTTCAGCAAGATTTATAATTGTGGATGGTGAGGAATTAATATTTATGGTGATGCCAGATGATTCAGTTCACCCAACTTATGATATAGGTATTTGGGTTAATACGCCTTATTTCGCATCAGCGTTAGAACAATTATTTGAATTAGCATGGGTTAACTTAAAAGTACCTGCTAAAAAATAATTTATTTTTTATTTTAATTAGTAAGGGTTAAGAAATAATGTCAAATGAAAGAACAAACAATTCTCAAACAGTTCCTGTAACTGTTGGTGAGGTCATTAAAGCAAAAGTTCTGTCCGTCGGTGAACGAGGGGATGGAATAGTCCGAACTAAAGGTTTTGTAATCTTTGTTCCTAATGTAAAACAAGGCGATTTTATTAAAGTAAAAATAACTAAATTATCGTCAAAAGTTGGATTTGGTGAATGTGTTGAAAAACTAGATTATTTACCTCCTGAAATGACAAGAAGGATGCCAACTCCTGAAGAATTAAAAAAACGTTCAAGAGAGCCCCAAGAAGACGTATCTCATCTATTAACAACAGAAGGAGATACTGAAGATTTTTAATTTTTTATAAGAATATTTATAAATGAAGAATGTTTTCTTCATTTTAGAACCCTTTTGTAAGTCAAAGACATTGTCTGGCGATTGCTAAAAAACTTACAAAAACGAAAATCGTTTGCACAGGGTGAAAATAAGTGCTCAAAGACTAGTTCTTTTTGTCACATAAACTAAGGTGAAAAATATGAGTGAAGAAAATTTATTAATACCTACAGAAGAATATCTCAAATCAGGAATTCACATAGGTACTAAATTTAGATCAAAGTATATGGAAAATTTCATATATAAAACACGTAGTGATGGACTTTCCGTTTTAAATCTTCAAAAAATCGATGAAAGAATAAAACAAGCAGGAAATCTAATTTCAAAATACAATCCCGAAGACATTCTAGTTGTATGTCGAAGAGAAAATGGATGGAAACCATTAAGATTGTTTGCAAAATTAACAGGAAGTAAAATATTTGCAGGAAGATATCCTCCAGGCGTATTAACCAACCCCCAATTAAAAAATTTTATGGAATCAAAATTGATGATTTTAGTTGACGTGGGTCCCGATAGAAATGCTTTAAAAGATGCATTAACAATAGGAATACCTACAATTGCATTATGTGATACAAACAATGCCACAAACAATCTTGATTTTGTAATTCCTTGCAACAATAAAGGAAAGAAAAGTTTAGGTTTAGTATTCTACTTGTTGTCTAAGTTATATTTAGAAAATAAAAATTTAATAAATAAAGGACAAGCAATGGAATATTCAATCGATGACTTTTCAGAAGAATAAATTTTTCTTTTTTATTTATATTCTTCTAATTTTATTTCTTCTATGCCTGCATCAGTTATTTTGAAAATAACTTCTTTACCTTCTTCAATAGAACGATGTTTACGAATCACAGCTTTTCTCAAACCATCTTCTTTTTTAATCTCAATTAAACATTTACTTTGATACTTCAACAAATCCCCGCCAACAATATTTATTTTTCCCTTTTGTTCAAAATCCGCATAAACTTGATTTGTAATTAAAACAGGAATGTTTTTTTTCCTAGCGAATTCAGTTAGTTGTCCCAATTGAATTCCCAATTCTCGATTAACTTCATAAACATTTTTAGATTTACCCATCTCTAAACGATATAACATTGCAATGGAATCGATAATTATTGCACTAATTTTACTATTAACTAATTCATTTAATTTCTTAAATGCCTTTTTTTGTTCATCAAACGTAGTAGGATTAAGAAAAAGTATGTTTTCCATAGACTCTTTTACATTTGTACAAATTTGTCTAAATCTCGAAACAGAAAAAGAACCTTCTGTATCCACAAAAATAACTTTACCCTCAGTTATCTCTTTAGTAAACAACAAACAAATGTTACTCTTGCCACTACCAGCTGGACCATAAATTGTGGTGATTACTCCCTTCTCAAAACCACCCTCTAATAACCAATCAAAACAACCAATACCTGTACTAACTTTTATATCCATTTTAAGATTCCTTTGAAGATGAATGCAGACTATATATTCCTTCTTTCAAACTTTCCTTATCTGCAATCGAATGATGTAGTTGAGGTTTGATTAACCATTTATTTTGAGTGTTTACATCTACAAACAAAATAATTATTTTAGATTCACAAATAAATTTATCCCATTCAGAAATAAGAAAATCTACATTTTTTTTAGTATTGTTACAGACAAAATAAATCTTATCAAATTTAGTTATTTTCATAAATTTGACTAAATTTTTAAGTTCTTCTGAAAAAAAATATTTTACTTTTTTTTCCTCTCCTCTTTCTTTGAAAGAATGAATATAACCATCTTTATCTTCATCAATTTTATTAGTTTTATATTTCAAAAAATTAAAATTAATGTATGTTTGAGTCCATTCTTTTATATTCATAAACAACCTCAAAATCATTCTAAAGATTTATCTTCATCAATAATATCAACACTTTCTGCAATTTCATCATGTTCAGCAACAGTGGCATTTTGCACTCTATCTGTTTCAGTTTTTAACCTCATCAAGCGCACTCCTTGAGTGTTTCTTCCAATAACATTTATTTGAGATGCCTTGGTTCTAATTATTATTCCTTGTTTTGAAATCAACAAAATATCTTTAGAATCATCAACACCCTTTACTGCTACAACGTCTCCATTCCTTTCACTACAAATAATATTTCTAACGCCCTTCCCACCACGATTAATCAAACGATAATCTTCTATGCGTGTTCGTTTACCATAACCATTTTCAGTAACGGTTAAAATAGTTTCAACAGGGTTTAATAAAATCATACTAATGACTGAATCATTAGGTGCCAATGTTATTCCTCTAACACCTCTGCTTGTCCTTCCAATACAACGAGCATCCTTTTCATTAAATCTAACTGCTTGACCTTTTTTTGTAGCAATAAGTAATTCTTGTTGACCATCAGTCAAAACAGCATTAATGACTTTATCACCATCATCTAAATTTATACCAATTATTCCATTTTGCCTAGGTCTTGAATAAGCCATCAAATTAGTTTTTTTAACAACGCCTTTTTCAGTGGCCAAAATTAAATGGTGGTTTTCATCAAATTCTCGTACAGGAATAACTGCGGCCACATTTTCATTCTCGCCTAGATTAATTAAATTTATGATTGCTTTTCCTTTAGCTTGTCGTCCACCTTCAGGAATCTTCCAAACTTTTAACCAATGAACATTTCCTTTATTAGTAAATACGAGTAAATATGAATGCGTGCTAGCGATAAATAAATGTTCAATAACATCTTCTTCTTTAGTTGTAACTCCTATAACGCCCTTCCCACCACGGTTTTGAACCCTGTAAGACAACATATTTATTCTTTTAATATATCCTGAAGCACTTAGTGTTAAAATCTGGTCTTCTTCAGGAATCAAATCTTCCATATCTAAATCATCTTCATAATAATCAACAATTTCTGTTTTTCTATTATCTTGATATCTTTCTTTAACATCTTCAAGCTCAGATTTAACAACACCTCTTATTTTGGTTTCACTTGCTAAAATTGATTCTAGCTCAGCAATTAAATTTTTAGTTTCTTCATAATCGCTCTTAATTTTGGATTGTTCCAAACCAGTTAAACGATGCAATTTCATATCTAAAATCGCTTGACTTTGCTCATCACTCAAAGAATAGATTTCTTTTAATTTTTCTTTTGCATCCGAAGAATTATCTGCTTCTTTTATTAATTTAATAACTGCATCTATGTGGTTTAAAGCAATTGCCAATCCTTCCAAAATATGTGCTTTTTTGTAAGCTTTTTTCAAATCAAAAGCAGTCCTTCTTTTAACCACTTCAATTCTGTGATTTATGAAATGTTCTAAAATTTCTTTCAAATTCAGAACTTTCGGTTGATTGTCCACTATCGCAAGTAAAATTATTCCCGTTCCTACCTGTAATCTACTATGTTTGAAAAGTTGATTTTGCACAACTTCCTCATTAGCATCTTTTTTCAATTCAAAAACAATACGCATACCCTTACGATCACTTTCATCTCTAATGTCGCTAATGCCTTCAACTTTTTTTTCTTTAACTTCTTCAGCAATTTGTTCAAGCAAATCAGATTTATTTACTTGATAAGGAATTTCAGTAACAATTAATCTTTTACGCCCATTTTTTTCTTCAATATGTGATTTACATCTAATCTTATATTTGCCTCTACCCGTCAAGTAAGCTTGCCTTATACCGGCGTTACCTAAAATAATTCCGCCAGTTGGAAAATCAGGACCTTTAACAAGTTCAAATAAGTCTTCTACATTAACATCAGGACAATCTAAAACTTTAATCGAAGCATCAACAACTTCAGAAATATTATGTGGAGGAATATTCGTGGCCATGCCCACCGCAATACCATTAGAACCATTAATCAATAAATTAGGAAGTCTAGTTGGTAACACTATTGGCTCCTCTAAACTCTCATCGAAATTAGGCCGCATATTTACCGTTTCTTTTTCTATGTCTTTCAACATTTCATCACAAATTTTAGACATACGTGCTTCAGTATACCTCATAGCAGCAGCATTATCTCCATCAACAGAACCAAAGTTTCCTTGACCTTGAACTAAAGGATATCTTAAAGAAAACTCTTGAGCCATACGAACCAACGATTCGTAAACTGCAGAATCACCATGAGGATGATATTTACCCAAAACTTCCCCAACAATTCTCGCACATTTTTTATATGATTTATTGAAAGTAATACCCATGTCATTCATAGCATATAGAATTCTTCTATGAACTGGTTTTAAGCCATCTCGAACATCAGGTAATGCACGACCAATTATAACAGACATCGCATAATCTAAGTATGCGCTTTTCATCTCGTCTTCTAAAATTCCATCGATAATATTACCGTCATCGACATCCATTTTTATATCTATATTTTCTTCTTCCAAGCTAGTATTTCAGAAGCGCAAGCTCTTTATAAGTCTTACGTCCTCTTAGAAAAATGCCCCCGTTTTATAACAAAAAACTAGCCTTTTTTTCATGAACTTGTTTCAATGTTTGAGGACTAATAGTATCTCTATTTATAGTAAAACTCTTTCCACAATAAACACAAACTTTTCGTTTATTTAAAAACTTATTTCGAGGAGAATAATTCATAAAAGAAGCACAATGAGGACATCTCAGAGTTAAAATCATTTAAAGAAAATCCTCCTCTTTTTGCTCTTTTTTTTCTTGTTCATCAGCAAAGTCATTCAATTCTTCCAAAGGAGTTTTTTCTTCAGATTCCTCAGTTTTTTCTTCCTCTTTTTTAGGAGGGGTAATTTCTCCGTGCTCAGTTAATCTTTTTGAAATAGTATCTATTTGAGAATCTATGTCTGCAAGAAACGATTTTTGAGTTTCCTTTTCTTCATCTTTTTGTTTTTTAAAATCTTCAACACTAGATTCTTCTTCACTAGAATCCACAACTTCTAAACCACTTAAGCCCTCTAAATTTTTAAATTCACCCGAATCATCAAACTCTTTTAAATTTTTATTTTTCAATTCTTCAGGGTCAACATCAACAACATCTAATTCTCCTAATTTTTGTATTTGTTCCGTTCTTAACTTATCAAAAACATCCCTGATTTCTTCATCCCCTTCAACATCAAAATATTGATAGAATTTATCAGTTATTTTTAAAACAAAACTACGCCCTTTCGGGTCTTTAGTTATTAATTTTTCTTTTGTTAAAATATTAATATGATCGTATGCACTCTGACCTCGCATATCAACGATTTCCGATTGTAAAACAGGACTTTTAAAAGCAACCATTGCTAAAGTTTTCAATATTGATTGAGGTAATTCAGTTTCACTAACTAACTTCTCAATATATTCAACATATTTGCTTTTAACCGTTAATTTCCATTTATTTTCTTTAGGCGCTAATTGCAAACTACTATCTCTAGTAGAGTATTCTTTTTCCAAATTTTTCAATGCATTAAGAATCTTTTTATCCGATTCATCAACAATCTTAGCAATTTCAGAAATAGCAACGCCCTTTCCAGATGCAAATAAAATTGCCTCAATTTGATTTTCAAGTTCTTTCGACATTCGATATCTCCAATCAATGTATTAAATGATAAACATTCTTTTCTTTAACTATTTTTTTCTCCTTTATTAATTTTTCAACAAACAATTCAGTATGTTTGTCTTCCATACCAATATGTTTACTTATAGTTTGAATATCTGAAGGTTCTTTTAAAACAAGTAAGATGGCATTTCTAGTCATCGCGTTAAAATTTCTAATTAATCCTTCATTATCTGATTGAATTTTTTTTTGTGCAACTCCAATCTCGTGAAGTTTAGATAAAAAATCATTCAACCAATGAGTTACATCGTTTTGTTCGATAATTATTTTATCAGGTTCAATTAATTCAATTGAAGCAGGCGAAAAATTAACACACAACCAAGTTAACTTTTCAATATTTTTAACAAGCATATCGACTTCAGCAATAACTCCAAAAACATCGCCTTCAAGTTTTTCCGCAGGCTCATATTCTTCTTTAATAACAACAATATCTGAATCCTTTTTTATGTTTTCAACATATAGCTTCATGGTTGATTCTACATGTTCTTTAGGGTGACCAATTATTTCAAAAATAGTATTTATACGCAAATATTTCTTTTCAATGTATTCTCTGATTTCTTTATCTTTCATCTAAATACCTCATTCATTCTTGACTTTAGTTTTTTTTATAAATCTATCGAAAAAATTATTTTTGTTTAAAAAAGAAAAGAAATCCACCCAATCCCAGAACGATTAAAAGAATTATTCCCATAAGAACAGTTTTAACGTCTTTCCCCATCAAATGGTCGGAGTTTTCTTCATCTAAAACAACATTTCCTGTCAAAAAATCATTCATAATTGTTTCAGAGGTATTTAAGCTGGCATTCTCAAACATCAAATCTAGTTTTTTAGTCTCTATTTTTTCAGAAATCAAGTTTACACTAGTTTGTTTTTCAAACATATCTTTAAAGGGAACTAATCTCGCAGTTACATTCATATTAGACGAAGACTCAAAAACAAAGTCAAAAGTTTTCTCTCCACTCACATTTATTTTTTCAATAATGATTGGATCCTTGTTGTTTTGAAGAATCAATAACGCTTCACCATCTCCTTCAACCTTAACATACCAAGTCAAATTTCCTTCCGCATATTTCTTTCTAGTACTTTGATTAATTATGCTCCAAGAACTTTCCATTTGTTCATCTAACGTTTTTTTATCTAAATAAATATCCTCATACCTGCTTACATTTAAACCATTAACAACAAAAATAAATTCTTCAGATTCCCTTAATTTATTTAAATCACAATAAAGCGAACCATAAACTTTAATTTTTCCCTTAGTTAGCAAATCCAATTTCAAAGTGTTGCAAACTTTTTTACCATCCTCATCTTTCCCATCAATTTCAACAATTCGTTTAAGACCTTCATTTTTTTCAATTAGCATCTCAAAATCAACTGTTTTAGAAACTTGATTGAATTCCACTTCTTCCAGTTCGATATGGTTTTCCATATTTGAAGAAACATAATCTTCATTCACAAAAGAAAATAATTTATCATCACTTTTTTCCAAACCCTCTTGATATAAAATCGCTTTAACAACAAATCCCTTTTCAATTTCTTCAAAAGAAGGAGTAAAAGATTTATATTCAGTATTTTGAGTAGTATATTTTGATTTAACAATATTGCCTCTTAGATCTTCTACCCAATAACTTATTTGAAATGGTTTGGACGTGTTTACATTGTTAAAATAAATTTTAACCCTTTCTCCTCGAAGATAAATATCTTTATCGGTGTTGATGTTAAAAAAGATTTGAAATTCTTCAGTTGTTTCATTTTCAGTTTGATTAATTCCAGTTTCATTACAAGAAACATTGTAGTTCCAACTAAGCGAGAGGTTATCTAAATTAAAGATCAAATCATAATTCCCGCTCAAGTTAAATTGTACAAAACCAGTATTTGCCTTCGTATATGATTTCAATTCCTTAACAATATTCTTTTCAATAATAGTTTCATTTTCAAAATCTAAAAATTGAACATAATTCAAATAATAAGGATTAGGATTCGTACTATAATTCAATCTAACAATATGAAATACAGACGTTTGTTCTACATTACAAAAATCAGTTATAATTGGTTGTATTGAAAAATATTCTTCTTCAATATTAAATTGTTTTAATTCATTTCCTTGAACCAATAAAACATTAGTTAAGAGTATTAAAAAAATACTTAGGTATTTTATCCATTGAATTTTTGTCATAAAATTACTTTTATTAAACTCCAATATTAAACCACCTTTCAAAAATCCGGAAATATTTCGGATTGTGTGATTTTCATTCATCAGTGGTAAGAAACATTTTAATACTCTTGCCAGGTGTAATATTAAAAGAGGTGTGGAATGGGCTTATTTAATTTCTTTAAGAAAAAAGAAGAATATCCTAAATTGGATGAAGAAAATGACTTTTCTAGTCTAGATTTAAATTTAAAAAATCCAGAAAAACCTCCGATTATCGATGAAACGCCTCAAGAAAATTACTTTTCAATACCTTCTGAAGAACCTGAAATGATTGAAGATTCAAACAGTTCAATACCCTCTGAAGAATCTGATTTAAGTTTAAACGAACTTTCAGATGAAGAAGTTGAGCAATTAGAACATTCAGTTGAAGATTTGCCAGAAATAGATAAAAAACTTCCTGAAGAAAATCACGCAGTAGAAACTAAATCTCTTGAAGAACCCGAACCAGAAGAAGATGCAGACGATCTATTAAGTGGATTACCTTCATTCGAAGATGAAATACAAACCGAATTTATGGAAGCACCAAAATATGGCTCAGACTTTCTAAGAAAAGAAACACAAGATTCATTTTTCGTCTCTAAAAAAACTTATTCAGACATGATATTGAATTTAAAAAACATACAAAACACATTACAATCACAAAATACAGACGTAACTAAATATTCCACAATATTAACAAGAAGTTCAAAAGCAATGAGCAAAGGAGTAACAGATTTAGAAAATCTACAAAACAAATTCATGGAAATAGAATCAAAATTATCGAGGTAAAAATGGCAACAAATCAAACATTCATAAAACTTGAAGAATACAAAGAAATATTGGATATAGTTGACCTTTGTAAAGCAAAACTATCCGACGTAAATTCAACATTAAATCAAATAGATTCAATTCGTTCAGAAGAAGCTAAAGAATTGAGCGCTTGGCGAGATAATGTTAAAGAAATAGAATCTAAAATTGCTTCGATAGATAAAAATTTATTTAACCCAGAGGAATAAAATGAGCGAACCATTTTTTGTTAAAATGGAAAATGTCGATGACATAAGAATAAACCTATTAGAAAGCTCTAAATTAGCCCTGCACAGCATGCGAATAGAAGAAAAATTAAACTCTTTAAAAGAAGAAAAATTAAAATTAAACAATATTCTAAAAGAACAACTAAAAGAAATAATATTGCTTTCAACAAAATTAGAAGAATGCTTACCTCATAAAGAATTGTTTGTTGAGAAAAAAGTTGTTGCTAAAACTAAAAAAGGTAAAAAAGCAATTGTTGTTGAGAAAAAAGTTGTTTCTAAAAATGTGGATAAAATTGCACAAGCTTTGTCTGATATAGAGAAGAAGTTGTCTATGTTAAGGTAAAT